>NZ_JACARZ010000037.1:0-93972 GCF_013386315.1 Pseudomonas sp. P7779
GAATGCAGTGTGTCAGGCAACGAATAGGCTGACTGATCCACCGCTTTCGCGAGCAAGCCCGCTCCCACACAAGCCCGCTCCCACAAGGGGTCAGAGTTGGACGTGAGGTCCTGCTCCGACCATTTCACCGCGTTTAGCCTTCGAGTTTGCTTTTCAGCAGTTCGTTGACCTGTTGCGGGTTGGCCTTGCCTTTGGAGGCTTTCATCGCCTGGCCGACAAAGAAGCCGAACATCTTGCCCCGCTTGGCTTCATCCGCCGCACGGTATTGTTCAACCTGCTCGGCATTGGCTGCCAGCATCTCGTCGAGCACGGCCGAAATCGCGCCGCTGTCGGTGACTTGCTTCAGGCCGCGCTTTTCGATGATCTCGTCAGCGTTGCCTTCGCCGGCGGCCATGGCTTCAAACACGGTCTTGGCGATTTTGCCGGAGATGGTGTTGTCCTTGATCCGCAGCAACATGCCGCCCAACTGTTCTGCCGACACCGGTGCTTCGTCGATTTCCAGGCCCTGTTTGTTCAACAGGCTGCCCAGCTCAACCATCACCCAGTTGGCCGCCAGTTTGGCGTCGCCGGCAATGCTCACGACTTTTTCGAAGTAGTTGGCTTGCTCGCGGCTCGACGCCAGCACGCTTGCGTCATACACCGAAAGACCGAACTGCGCCTGGAAACGCTCGCGTTTCTGCGGTGGCAGTTCCGGCAGCGTGGCGCGCACGTCAGCCAGGAACGAGTCCTCGATGACCACCGGCAACAGGTCCGGATCGGGGAAGTAACGGTAGTCGTTGGCTTCCTCCTTGCTGCGCATGGCGCGGGTTTCGTCTTTGTTCGGGTCGTACAGGCGGGTCTGCTGGATCACCTTGCCGCCGTCTTCGATCAGCTCGATCTGGCGACGTACTTCGGTGTTGATCGCCTTCTCGATGAAACGGAACGAGTTGACGTTCTTGATCTCGCAGCGGGTGCCGTACTCGGCCTGGCCTTTTGGCCGCACCGACACGTTGCAGTCGCAACGCAGGGAGCCTTCGGCCATGTTGCCGTCGCAGATCCCGAGGTAACGCACCAGCGCGTGGATCGTCTTGACGTAGGCCACGGCTTCCTTGGCGCTGCGCATGTCCGGCTCGGAAACGATTTCCAGCAGCGGGGTGCCGGCGCGGTTCAGGTCGATGCCGGTGGCGCCGTTGAATTCTTCATGCAGGCTCTTGCCGGCATCTTCTTCCAGGTGCGCACGGGTCACGCCGACACGTTTGATGGTGCCGTCTTCCAGCGGGATGTCCAGGTAGCCCTTGCCGACGATCGGCAATTCCATCTGGCTGATCTGGTAGCCCTTGGGCAGGTCGGGGTAGAAGTAGTTCTTGCGGGCGAACACGTTGTGCTGGCCGATCTCGGCATCGATGGCGAGGCCGAACATCACCGCCATGCGCACCGCTTCCTGGTTCAGCACCGGCAGCACGCCGGGCATGCCCAGGTCTACCAGGCTGGCCTGGGTGTTGGGTTCTGCGCCGAACGTGGTGGCGCTACCGGAGAAAATCTTCGATTGGGTGGCGAGCTGGGTATGAATCTCCAGCCCGATCACGACTTCCCATTGCATAGTGTTCTCCTCAGAAGCCGGTAGGGGTGCGAGTGTGCCAGTCAGTGTTCAACTGGTACTGGTGCGCCACATTGAGCAGGCGGCCTTCCTGGAAATACGGGGCGAGCAGTTGCACGCCCACCGGCAAGCCATCGACGAAACCTGCAGGCATGGACAAGCCCGGCAGACCGGCGAGGTTGGCGGTGATGGTGTACAGGTCTTCCAGGTACTCGGCGATCGGGTCGCCGGTCTTGGCGCCGATCTTCCAGGCCGGGTTCGGCGTGGTTGGGCCGAGGATCACGTCGACTTCATTAAAGGCAGCCATGAAGTCGTTCTTGATCAGGCGACGGATCTTTTGCGCCTTGAGGTAGTACGCGTCGTAGTAGCCGGCCGACAGGGCGTAGGCACCGACCATGATCCGGCGTTGTACTTCCGCGCCGAAACCTTCGCCACGGGAGCGCTTGTACAGGTCGGTGAGGTCTTTCGGGTTTTCGCAGCGGTAGCCGAAGCGCACGCCGTCGAACCGTGACAGGTTGGAGGACGCTTCTGCCGGCGCGATCACGTAGTAGGCCGGAATCGCGTGCTGGTTGTTCGGCAGGCTGATTTCCTTGATCACGGCGCCGAGCTTTTCCAGCTCCTTGACGCTGTTGTGCACCAGTTCGGCGATGCGCGGGTCGAGGCCGGCGCTGAAATACTCTTTCGGCACGCCGATGCGCAGGCCTTTGATCGAGGTATTCAGGCTGGCGCTGTAGTCCGGCACGGGTTCATCAATGCTGGTGGAGTCCTGCGGATCGAAGCCTGCCATGCCTTGTAACAAAATTGCGCAGTCTTCAGCGGTGCGTGCCAGGGGGCCGCCCTGGTCGAGACTGGAGGCGTAGGCAATCATGCCCCAGCGGGAAACGCGACCGTAGGTCGGTTTCAGACCGGTGAGGTTGGTGAAAGCGGCCGGTTGGCGGATCGAGCCGCCAGTGTCGGTGGCCGTGGCGACAGGTAACAGACGAGCGGCAACCGCGGCTGCCGAACCACCGGACGAACCGCCGGGCACGTGCTCGAGGTTCCACGGGTTTTTCACCGCGCCGTAGTGGCTCGACTCGTTGGCCGAGCCCATGGCGAATTCGTCCATGTTGGTCTTGCCCAGGGTCACGGCCCCGGCAGCGGCCAGCTTGGCGACCACAGTGGCGTCGTAGGGCGCCTTGAAATTGTCGAGCATCTTCGAGCCGCAACTGGTGCGAATGCCCTGGGTGCAGAACAGGTCCTTGTGGGCAATCGGCGCACCCAACAGGGCGCCGTTCTCACCGTTGGCACGACGTACGTCGGCGGCCTTGGCCTGGCTCAGGGCCAGCTCTTCGGTGATGCTGATGAAGCTGTTGACCTTAGGGTCCAGCTCGGCGATACGCGCCAGCAGGGTCGTGGTCAGCTCTTCGGAAGAAAACTTTTTGTCGGCGAGACCGCGGGCGATCTCGGCCAGAGTCAATTGATGCATTGCAGGCTCTTTCCCTTTAGTCGATGACTTTCGGAACCAGGTACAGGCCGTTTTCGACCGCTGGCGCGATGGACTGGTAAGCCTCGCGATTATTGCGCTCGGTCACGACGTCGGCGCGCAGGCGCTGGCTGGCTTCCAGCGGGTGAGCCAGGGGCTCGATGCCGTCGGTATTCACGGCTTGCATTTGGTCGACCAGCCCGAGAATGCTGTTCAGGGCTGCGGTGGTCTGTGGAAGATCGGCTTCATTGAGGCCCAGGCAGGCCAAATGAGCGATTTTTTCCACGTCGGAGCGTTCAAGCGCCATGGGATTCTCCAGTGGAAAACAGAACGGAAGCTATCCGTGTGTTAGATTGTAGGAACACTACCGCATTTCTACGGTCATATGGCCGCGATTGTGGGGGTTGGTGCACAGAAAGTCGGCCAATTTAGCACATTGGCGCCTTGCCCAAAATCCCTGTCGTTGTTAGAGTTTGCCGCACTTTTTTACCCACGCGTTGCCTAGGGTCCCTTTCCCATGTTCAAGAAACTGCGTGGCATGTTTTCCAGCGATCTTTCCATCGACCTGGGCACTGCCAACACCCTTATTTACGTGCGCGAGCGCGGTATCGTCCTGAATGAGCCATCGGTTGTGGCCATTCGGACCCATGGTAATCAGAAAAGTGTCGTTGCCGTTGGCACCGAGGCCAAGCGCATGTTGGGCCGAACACCGGGCAACATTGCTGCCATTCGTCCGATGAAGGATGGCGTGATTGCTGACTTCAGTGTCTGCGAAAAGATGCTGCAGTACTTCATCAACAAGGTTCACGAAAACAGTTTCCTGCAGCCCAGCCCTCGTGTGCTGATCTGCGTTCCGTGCAAGTCCACCCAGGTGGAACGTCGTGCCATCCGTGAATCGGCCCTTGGCGCCGGTGCCCGTGAAGTGTTCCTGATTGAAGAGCCAATGGCCGCTGCGATCGGTGCCGGCCTGCCGGTTGAAGAAGCGCGCGGTTCGATGGTGGTGGATATCGGTGGTGGTACCACTGAAATCGCCCTGATCTCCCTCAATGGTGTGGTGTATGCCGAATCCGTACGGGTTGGCGGCGACCGCTTCGACGAAGCGATCATCACCTACGTGCGTCGCAACTACGGCAGCCTGATCGGCGAATCCACCGCCGAGCGCATCAAGCAGGAAATCGGTACCGCTTACCCGGGCGGCGAAGTTCGCGAAGTCGATGTTCGCGGTCGCAACCTGGCCGAAGGCGTTCCACGTGCCTTCACCCTGAACTCCAATGAAGTGCTGGAAGCTCTGCAAGAGTCCCTGGCCACCATCGTTCAGGCGGTGAAGAGCGCCCTGGAACAATCGCCTCCGGAACTGGCTTCCGATATCGCCGAGCGTGGCCTGGTACTGACCGGTGGTGGCGCCTTGCTGCGCGACCTCGACAAGTTGCTGGCCCAGGAAACCGGTTTGCCAGTGATCGTCGCTGAAGACCCGTTGACCTGCGTCGCCCGTGGCGGTGGCCGTGCACTGGAAATGATGGATAAACACACCATGGACCTGCTCTCCAGCGAATAAGAATTTGCTGGTTTGCCCATGTTTCGCTCACAGGCAGCACTTTGCAGTGCTGCCTGTTGGCGTTTATCTTCTTCAATCTGCATCCAGGCCGGTTTGATGCCGTATGAATAAAGAAAACATTTGCCTGGGAGGAGCGGCTTATTAAACCGCTTTTTTCCAAAGGCCCCTCATTGGGCGTGCGCCTGTTGGTGCTGGTCGTGCTATCGGTTGCGCTGATGGTGGTCGATGCCCGCTTCACACTGCTCAAGCCAGTGCGTAGCCAGATGTCGCTGGTCCTGATGCAGACGTACTGGATCACTGACCTGCCGCAGCGTCTCTATCAGGGTGTCGCCAGTCAATTTGGCAGCCGCACCGAACTGGTGGCCGAGAACGAAAAACTCAAGACCGAAAACCTGCTGCTGCAGGGGCGCATGCAAAAGCTCGCGGCCCTCACCGAGCAGAACGTTCGGCTGCGCGAGTTGCTCAATTCCTCTGCGCTGGTCAATGAGAAGGTCGAAGTGGCCGAGTTGATCGGTATGGATCCGAACCCCTTCACCCATCGCATCATCATCAACAAGGGTGAGCGCGACGGCGTAGTCCTTGGCCAACCGGTGCTCGATGCCCGTGGCTTGATGGGCCAGGTGGTGGAGTTGATGCCTTATACCTCCCGCGTGCTGTTGCTGACCGACACCACCCACAGCATCCCGGTGCAAGTCAACCGCAACGGCCTGCGGGCGATTGCCAGCGGTACCGGTAACCCGGAACGCCTGGAGTTGCGTCACGTCGCAGACACCGCCGACATCAAGGAAGGCGACCTGCTGGTCAGCTCCGGCCTGGGTCAGCGGTTCCCGGCAGGCTACCCGGTCGCGACGGTCAAGGAAGTGATCCACGATTCCGGCCAGCCGTTCGCCATTGTGCGCGCCGTGCCGACCGCCGCATTGAACCGCAGCCGTTACCTGTTGCTGGTGTTCAGTGACAACCGCACCCCGGAAGAGCGTGCCAACGAAGCCGCCCAGGCCCAGGAAGCGGAAGACAAGCAAAACGGCACCGCGCCGATCATTCCGGCCACCGTGCCAAAACCGGCTGCACCTGCTGCCCCGGCAGCCGCTCCGGCAACACCAGCCGCGCCGGTTGCGACACCGGTCAAGCCTGTGGCCCATAGCGCGCGTCCGGCCAAGCCTGCGGCTGCAACACCTGCCGCTGCCAAACCGCCCGCCGCCGCCAAACCACCGGCCGCGGCCCCGGCAACCACTCGGCAGAGGGAAGAATAATGGCCGGTACTCATTCGCGTAACGGCTGGATCGTCTGGCTGACCTTTGCCATCGGCTTGCTGCTCAGCGTTTCGCCGCTGCCGCAATTCATGGAGATCCTGCGCCCGCTGTGGCTCGCCTTGCTGCTGGCGTTCTGGGCCCTGGCGCTGCCGCACAAGGTCGGGATGGTCACGGCCATGTGCCTGGGGCTGATGGAGGATGTGCTCTACGGCACCCTGCTCGGGCAGAACGCGCTGATCCTGACCCTGATTACCTTCCTGGTGCTGTCATTGCAGCAGCGCCTGCGGATGTTCCCGATGTGGCAACAGTGCCTGGTGATCCTGGTGATCTTCGGCCTGGCGCAGTTGGTACAGCTGTGGCTTAGCGCCTTGACCGGCAACCGCCAACCGACCCTGGCGCTGGTGTTGCCCGCGCTGGTCAGCGCGCTGTTGTGGCCCTGGGTCAGTTTTGGCCTGCGTGGATTGCGTCGTCGCTATAAAATCAATTGAATGGATCGCGAGGCTCTGCCTGGTTATCGAACCCTACAGGGAGAGTCTGCATGAATTCGCTTTATCTGGCCTCGGGCTCCCCGAGGCGGCGTGAGCTGCTGACACAGATCGGCGTGCCGTTCACCGTCGTCAGCGCCGCCATTGATGAAACTCCCCTTACAAATGAATCGCCCGCGTCCTACGTAGAACGCCTGGCGCGCGGCAAGGCTGCGGCCGGTCGAGCGACCTTGGCCGATGCCACCGGCGCCTGTGTGCTGGGCGCGGACACAGCCGTGATCCTCGACGGCCGGATCCTCGGTAAACCTGTGGATCAAGCCGATGCCCTGGCCATGTTGCTGGCCCTTTCCGAGCGTGAACACGAAGTCTTGACGGCCATTGCCCTGATTGACGGCCAGCGTTGCGAAACGCAGCTGGTCAGCAGTCGTGTGCGCTTTCGCAGGATTTCAGCGGACGAAGCCACCACTTATTGGCACAGCGGCGAGCCCCAGGACAAAGCGGGCGGCTATGCTATCCAAGGCTTGGCGGCAGTGTTCGTCGCCGGACTCAATGGCAGCTACTCTGCCGTCGTTGGCCTGCCGGTCTGCGAAACCGCAGAACTGCTGGGCCAATTCGGCATACCCTGTTGGCAAAACCTTACCGTGCGCTAAACGCCGTATTCCAGCGCCAAGCCTTAAGCGATCGGTCACTATTGTGAAAACGCCTGAACGAGACCCAGCCATGAGTGAAGAGATTCTGATCAATATCACGCCGATGGAATCGCGCGTGGCGGTGGTAGAGAACGGTGTTCTGCAAGAAGTGCACGTCGAGCGCACCCAAAAGCGCGGGATCGTCGGCAATATTTATAAAGGCAAGGTCGTGCGTGTGTTACCGGGGATGCAAGCGGCGTTCGTCGACATCGGCCTGGACCGCGCTGCGTTTATCCATGCTTCGGAAATCTCCCTGCGCGAAGGCCCTGCGGTTGAAAGCATCAGCGCCCTGGTGCACGAAGGGCAGAGCCTGGTGGTGCAAGTCACCAAGGATCCGATTGGCTCAAAGGGCGCACGGCTGACCACGCAACTGTCGATTCCTTCGCGCTACCTGGTGTACATGCCGCGCACGGCCCACGTCGGTATTTCCCTGAAAATCGAAGATGAAGCCGAGCGCGAGCGCCTGAAAAAGGTGGTCAGTGACTGCGTGGCGCTGGAAGGCATCAAGGAGGCCGGCGGCTTTATCCTGCGTACTGCCGCAGAAGGTGCCGGTGCCGATGAAATCCTCATGGACATCCGCTACCTGCGTCGCCTGTGGGACCAGATCGGCGCGCAGATCAAGACCATTGGCGCCCCCAGCGTGATCTACGAAGACCTCGGCCTGGCCCTGCGCACCTTGCGCGACCTGGTCAGCCCGAAGATCGAGAAAATTCGCATCGACTCGCGGGAAACCTTCCAGCGCACTACGCAATTTGTTGCCGAGCTGATGCCGGAAATCGCCGATCGCCTGGAGCATTACCCGGGCGAGCGGCCGATTTTCGACCTGTATGGGGTCGAAGACGAAATCCAGAAAGCCCTTGAGCGCAAAGTGCCGCTCAAGTCCGGCGGTTACCTGGTGGTGGACCCGGCGGAAGCCATGAGCACTATCGACGTGAATACCGGTGCCTTTGTGGGCCATCGCAATCTCGAAGAAACCATCTTCAAGACCAACCTCGAAGCGGCCACCGCGATCGCCCGCCAGCTGCGCCTGCGCAACCTGGGCGGGATCATCATCATCGACTTCATCGACATGGAAGACGAAGAGCACCAGCGCCAGGTGCTGCGTACCCTGGAGAAGCAACTGGAGCGCGATCACGCCAAGACCAACATCATCGGCATCACCGAGCTGGGCCTGGTGCAGATGACCCGCAAGCGCACCCGCGAAAGCCTGGAGCAAGTGCTGTGCGAGCCGTGCAGCAGTTGCCAGGGGCGCGGTAAGTTGAAGACCCCGGAAACGGTTTGCTACGAGATTTTCCGGGAAATCTTACGGGAGGCACGCGCCTACCAGGCCGAGGGCTATAGAGTCCTGGCTAACCAGAAGGTGGTCGACCGTTTGCTGGATGAAGAATCCGGCAACGTAGCCGAGCTGGAGGGTTTTATCGGGCGCACCATTCGCTTCCAGGTCGAAACCATGTATTCCCAGGAACAATATGACGTGGTGCTGCTCTGATTCGCGTTAGTTCTTATCAACGAGACGGGCAGGCCTTGATCTGCCGTCCGACTATTGCCTTTGAGGGTCGCCTGACATGGAGCGTCTGATACGCTTTTTTGCCGCATTGACCCGCTGGGGCCTCGGCCTGTGCGCCTTGCTGCTGGTATTGGCGGCGGTGTACGTGAGCCTGGGCCGTGAATTGACGCCGTTGGTGGCGGAATACCGTGGCGAAATCGAGGCCAAGGCGCGTACTGCGCTGGATATGCCCGTGAACATCGGCAGCCTGGAAGGGCGCTGGAGTGGCTTCGCGCCGGTATTGTTGGCTCACGACGTGATGGTCGGCGAGGGCAGCAGCGCCCTGCGCCTGGACCAGGTGCAAGTGGTGCCGGATATCTGGGCCAGCCTGCTGGCGCGTGAAGTGCGCATTGCCCACCTGGAAGTCAGCGGCCTGCAAGTCAGCCTGAAGGAAGACCAGGACGGCCACTGGGCGCTGCAAGGCCTGCCGGTGCAGGATGACCAGCCGCTGGATCCCGAACAACTGCTGACGCGCATGCAAATGGTCGGGCAGGTTTCATTGCTCGACAGCCAGGTGACGCTGCAGCCGTTCGACCAGGCTCCGCTGACCTTGACCTATGTCGGCGTGAGCCTGCAGACCGGCGCCAACCGCCAGCGCCTGGACGCGCGCCTGACCCTGCCCGACGGCCAGCCCCTGGCGTTGAACCTGCGCACCCGAATCCGCGCCAGCCAGTGGAAAGGCGGCGAAGCCGAGGCTTACCTGAGCTTGCCCCAGAGTGACTGGGCAAAATGGATCCCGGCAAAACTGACCCAGCAATGGAAACTTACCGAACTCAAGGCTGGCGGCGAATTCTGGCTGACCTGGGCCAAGGGCACCGTGCAAAGCGCCGCCGTGCGCCTCAACGCCCCGCAGCTCAAGGGCAGCTATGCCGATCGCAAGCCGACTCATATTGAGAACCTGGCCCTCACTGCGTACCTGCAACGCAGTGACAGCGGCCTCAAGGTGCTGTTTGACTCGCTCGCAATGAACCTCGGCGACACCCGCTGGGAATCGCGCCTGCAACTGCAGCAAACCCTGGCCACCGACAAGGCCCAGGAAGTCTGGAACCTGCAGGCCGATCGCCTCGACCTGACGCCGATCACGCCATTGCTGCACGCCTTGGCACCCTTGCCGGAAGCCGTGGCCACCACCCTGGATCATCTGAAGGCCACTGGCACGCTGCGGAACGTGTCGCTGGATTATCGGCCTCAAGACACCACCGACCAGCGCGTGAGCTTCGCGGCCAACCTCGACCGTATTGGTTTCGACGCTTACTTCGGCGCGCCGGCAGCCCGCAATGTCAGCGGCAGCATCAGCGGTGACCTGGGCAAGGGTGAGCTGCGCATGGACAGCAAGGATTTCTCCTTGCACCTGTTTCCGATCTTCGCCAAGCCCTGGCAGTACATCCAGGCCAACGCCCGCCTGACGTGGAAGCTCGACAAGCAAGGCTTCACCCTGATCGCGCCGTATATCAAGGTGCTGGGCGAGGAGGGCAAGGTCGCCGCCGACTTCCTGATTCGCCTGCATTTCGACCATAGCCAGGAAGACTACATGGACCTGCGGGTCGGTATGGTTGACGGCGATGGGCGCTTCACCCCCAAATACCTGCCGGCGGTGTTGAGCCCGGCACTCGATGAGTGGCTACGCACTGCGATTCTCAAGGGTGCAGTGGACGAGGGCTTCTTCCAGTACCAAGGCTCGCTGAACCACGACGCACTGCCTGCCTCGCGCAATATCAGCCTGTTCTTCAAGGTGCATGATGCCGAGCTGGCATTCCAGCCGGGCTGGCCGCACGTGAGCAAGGTCAAGGGTGAAGTGTTTGTCGAGGAAAGCGGCGTGCGCATCCTGGCCAGCAAGGGCCAGCTGCTCGACACCAAGGTCAATGATATCTACGTCAACATTCCCCACGCCCCCGAAGGCAAGGACAGCCACCTGCTGCTCACCGGCAACTTTGCCGGTGGCCTGGGCGATGGCCTGAAAATCCTTCAGGAAGCGCCGATCGGCACCGCCTCGACCTTCGCCGGCTGGAAAGGCGAGGGCGACCTGCAAGGCAAGCTGGACCTGGATATTCCCCTGGCCAAGGGCGCCGATCCCAAGATCGTGGTGGATTTCAAGACCGACAAGTCCCGCCTGCAACTGGCCGAGCCTACGCTGGACCTGAGCCAGCTCAAGGGTGATTTCCGCTTCGACAGCGCCAAGGGCCTGAGTGGCCAGAACATCAGCGCCCAGGCCTTCGACCGACCGATCACCGCGCAGATTTTCGCCGATGGCAAGCCAGGCGACCTCAACACCCGCGTCACCGCGAAAGGGCAGGTGACCGTCAAGCGGCTGACTGACTGGCTGAAGGTCAGCCAGCCGTTGCCGGTGTCCGGCGATATCCCCTACCAATTGCAGCTCAACCTCGATGGCGCCGACAGCCAGTTGATGGTCAGCTCCAACCTCAAGGGCGTGGCCGTGGACCTGCCGGCGCCGTTCGGCATGCCGGCGAGCCAGGGCCGCGACAGTGTGTTCCGCATGACCTTGCAGGGTAAGGAGCGCCGTTACTGGTTCGATTATGGCGAGTTGGGCAGCTTCACCTTCGCCGCCCCGGCGGACAATTTCGCCGACGGCCGGGGTGAGCTGTTCCTGGGAGATGGCGATGCGGTGTTGCCGGCCGGCAAGGGCTTGCGAATCCGCGGCGTGTTGTCGGAGCTGGATATCGACCCCTGGAAAAAGCTCGTGGACCGCTACGCCGGCAACGACCCGGGTGGCAGTGCCAAGCAGTTGTTGAGCGGGGCCGATTTCAAGGTCGGCAAGCTGACCGGTTTCGGCACCCAGTTCGACCAGGTCAGCTTGCAGCTGGACCGCAAACCCGCTGCCTGGGGCTTGCAGTTCGACAGCCAGCAGGCCAAGGGTACCGTGGGGTTGCCGGACGCCAAGGGCGCGCCGATTGCAGTCAACCTGCAATACGTGAAGCTGCCTGCGGTGGATCCGACCGTGCAGGCGGATGAAAATGCGCCGGACCCATTGGCTGATGTTGATCCCAAGGATATTCCCGCGCTGGATATCTCGATTGCCCAGTTGTTCCAGGGCCCGGACCTGGTAGGTGCCTGGTCTCTGAAAGTTCGCCCGACCACCAGGGGCATGGCGTTCAACAGCCTGAACCTGGGGCTCAAGGGCATGGTGCTCCAGGGCGCCGGCGGTTGGGAAGGTGCACCCGGTGCCAGCAGCAGTTGGTACAAGGGCCGCCTCGATGGCAAGAACATTGGCGACGTGCTCAAGGGCTGGGGATTTGCGCCGAGCGTGACCAGCGAAGATTTTCACGTGGACGTGGACGGCCGCTGGCCGGGTTCGCCGGCCTGGGTAGGTCCCAAGCGTTTCTCCGGCAGCCTGGACGCCAGTTTCCGCAAAGGCCAGTTTGTTGAAGTGGACGGCGGTGCGCAGGCCCTGCGGGTGTTTGGCTTGCTGAACTTCAACTCCATCGGTCGCCGGCTGCGCCTGGACTTCTCGGACTTGCTTGGCAAGGGCTTGAGTTATGACCGGGTCAAGGGCTTACTGGCCGCCAGTAACGGCGTGTTTGTAACCCGTGAGCCGATCACCATGACCGGCCCGTCGAGTAACCTGGAGATCAACGGCACCCTGGACCTGGTGGCTGATCGCGTCGATGCCAAGTTGCTGGTGACGCTGCCGGTCACCAACAACCTGCCGATTGCTGCATTGATCGTCGGCGCGCCGGCCATTGGCGGGGCGCTGTTCCTGATCGACAAGCTGATTGGCGACCGTGTTTCGCGTTTCGCCAGCGTGCAGTACAAGGTAGAAGGCCCGTGGAAGGACCCGAAAATCACCTTCGACAAGCCATTTGAAAAGCCAAACTGAGTACCTGTGGAGTAGCATGGCCTCATGCCTTTTCTGGAGTGTGGGCCCATGTCCTTTGCGGTAATTCAAATGGTCAGCCAAAGCGATGTGCTGGCCAACCTGGCTCAGGCTCGGCGCCTGCTGGAGCAAGCGGCGGCGGGCGGTGCAAGGCTTGCGGTACTCCCGGAAAACTTCGCCGCCATGGGCCGTCGCGATGTGGCCGATATCGGTCGCGCCGAGGCCTTGGGCGAAGGTCCGATCCTGCCATGGTTGAAACAGACCGCCCGCGACCTCACCTTATGGATAGTGGCCGGCACTTTGCCGCTGCCCCCAAAGGATCAGCCGAACGCCAAGTCCAATGCCTGCTCGCTGCTGATCGATGATCAGGGCGAAATCGTTGCCCGCTACGACAAGCTGCACCTGTTCGATGTCGATGTGGCCGATGCCCGGGGTCGTTATCGTGAATCCGATGACTATGCTCATGGTAGCCAGGTGGTCGTTGCGGATACGCCGGTCGGCCGCCTGGGGCTGACGGTGTGTTACGACTTGCGCTTCCCGGAGCTATACAGCGAATTGCGCGCTGCGGGTGCCGAGTTGATCACCGCGCCCTCGGCCTTTACAGCGGTAACCGGCGCCGCGCACTGGGATGTGTTGATTCGTGCGCGTGCCATCGAGACCCAGTGCTACCTGCTGGCGGCCGCCCAGGGTGGCGTGCATCCGGGGCCCAGGGAAACCTTCGGGCATGCAGCGATCATCGACCCATGGGGGCGCGTGCTGGCACAACAGGATCAAGGCGAGGCGGTGTTGTTGGCCGAACGCGATAGCAGCGAACAGGCGTCGATACGGACGCGCATGCCGGTGGCGGGCCACCGGCGCTTTTTCTCGCAGGGCGCACAGCGACCTGCTTCAGAACGATGAATTTAAGGCCAAACCTATGAGCGAGTTGTTGTCCTCAGTCAGTGAACACCTCCTGGCGCCTGGTGGCGTGACCATCGAAAGCTTGCAAACGGTCCTCGGCGATCTGGCCGGGCCAGGCATCGACGCTGCGGACCTGTATTTCCAGGGGCAGATTTCCGAGTCCTGGGCCCTGGAAGACGGGATCGTCAAGGAAGGCAGCTTCAACCTCGACCAAGGCGTGGGTGTGCGTGCGCAGTCCGGTGAAAAAACCGGCTTTGCCTACAGCAACGCCATCACCTTGGAAGCCCTGGGGCTGGCGGCTCGTGCAGCGCGTTCGATCTCCCGTGCCGGGCAAAACGGCACGGTGCAGGCGTTCAGCACCCAGGACGTGGCCCAGCTGTATGCCCCGGATAACCCATTGGAAGTGATCAGCCGCGCCGAAAAGGTCGAGCTGCTCAAGCGTGTGGACGCGGCGACCCGCGCCCTGGACCCGCGTATCCAGCAAGTCACCGTAAGCATGGCCGGGGTGTGGGAACGCATCCTCGTGGCCTCCACCGATGGCGGCCTGGCGGCGGATGTGCGGCCGCTGGTGCGCTTCAATGTCAGCGTGATCGTTGAACAGAATGGCCGTCGCGAGCGCGGTGGCCATGGCGGCGGTGGGCGTACCGACTACCGTTATTTCCTCACCGAAGACCGCGCCATGGGGTATGCCCGTGAAGCGTTGCGCCAGGCCCTGGTCAATCTGGAAGCAATTCCGGCCCCGGCAGGTACGTTGCCGGTGGTATTGGGCTCTGGCTGGTCCGGCGTGCTGCTGCATGAAGCGGTGGGCCACGGCCTGGAAGGTGATTTCAACCGCAAGGGCAGTTCCGCCTACAGCGGGCGCATGGGCGAGATGGTTGCGTCCAAGCTCTGCACCATCGTCGATGACGGTACCCTGGCCGGGCGTCGCGGTTCGTTGAGCGTCGATGACGAAGGCACCCCGACCGAGTGCACCACACTGATCGAAAACGGTGTGCTCAAGGGCTACATGCAAGACAAGCTCAACGCGCGCCTGATGGGCGTGGCCCGCACCGGTAACGGTCGTCGCGAGTCCTACGCGCACCTGCCGATGCCGCGCATGACCAACACCTACATGCTCGGCGGCGAAAGCGATCCGGCCGAAATCATCGCCTCGGTGAAACGCGGCATCTACTGCGCCAACCTCGGTGGTGGGCAGGTGGACATCACCAGCGGCAAGTTCGTGTTCTCCACCAGCGAGGCGTATTTGATCGAAGACGGCAAGATCACCGCGCCGGTCAAGGGTGCAACGTTGATTGGCAACGGCCCGGAAGCCATGAGCAAGGTGTCGATGGTCGGTAACGACCTGTCGCTGGACAGCGGTGTGGGGACGTGCGGCAAGGATGGTCAGTCGGTGCCGGTGGGTGTCGGCCAGCCAACCTTGAAAATCGATGCGATCACCGTGGGTGGCACGGGGTCGTAAGAACGGGAGCTTCGGGTGGCGAAGGCCGCCACCCGGGGAAGAGGGTCAGCGCAGGCCGCGTTGACTATCGTCCAGCTCACGGATGTATTTGAAGATTTTTCGGCTGGAGGCCGGTGGCTTGCTTTGCGCCAGTTCGTGCTGGGCCTGACGGATCAGGGAGCGCAATTGTTGGCGATCGGCATCCGGGTACTCGATGACGAACTTCTCCAGTACCGCGTCATCGCCAGCGATCAGGCGATCACGCCAGCGTTCCAGGTTATGGAAGCGCTCGTTGTACTGGCGAGTGGAGGCATCGAGTTGATCGAGCAACGTCAGAATGGCGTCAGTGTCCTGGTCGCGCATCAGTTTGCCGATGAACATGAGGTGCCGTTTACGCGCGATATTCGCGGTGTGCTTGGGCGCATCGTTCAGAGCCCGGCGCAGGGCGTCGGTCAATGGCAGTTTTGCACACAAGTCAGGCTTGAGTGTTGTAAGGCGCTCGCCGAGGTCAACCAGAGCATGCAGCTCGCGTTTGACCTGAGATTTGCTTTTCTCCCCATCGAGGGAGTCGTCGTAAGAATCAACCATGGTGGCAGTCCGCAAAGAAACGCCGCCATGATAACCAGTCGGGGGCCGCTTGTCCGGCCCGGTCGCTAGAAGGCCTTAACCGAAAGCAGAATTTGAGTGGAGAAAACCATGAGTGCAGCCCAAAGCGTCGGTCCGCAAGCGTTACCGGCACTGCAGGAACAAGTCGAGCAGATCATTGCCGAGGCCAAGCGCCAGGGGGCCAGTGCCTGTGAAGTGGCGGTGTCCCTGGAGCAGGGGTTGTCGACTTCGGTGCGCCAGCGGGAAGTGGAAACCGTCGAATTCAACCGCGACCAGGGGTTTGGCATCACCTTGTACGTGGGCCAGCGCAAGGGCTCGGCCAGCACTTCTGCCAGCGGCCCGGAAGCGATTCGCGAAACCGTTGCAGCAGCACTGGCGATTGCCAAGCACACCTCCGAAGATGAAAGCTCCGGCCTGGCTGATGCAGCCCTGATGGCTCGGGACTTGAAGGATTTTGACCTGTTCCATGCCTGGGACATCACCCCGGAACAGGCTATTGAACAGGCACTGACCTGTGAAGCGGCGGCATTCGATGCCGACAGCCGGATCAAGAACGCCGATGGCACCACCTTGAGTACTCATCAGGGTTGCCGCGTATACGGCAACAGCCACGGTTTTATCGGCGGTTATGCCTCGACGCGTCACAGCCTGAGTTGCGTGATGATCGCCGAAGCCAACGGCCAGATGCAGCGTGATTACTGGTACGACGTGAACCGCCAGGGCGAATTGCTGATGGACCCGGTACTCATCGGCCAGCGTGCCGCGCAGCGTGCTGCCAGCCGCCTGGGCGCGCGCCCGGTGCCGACCTGTGAAGTGCCGGTGTTGTTCTCGGCGGAACTGGCCGGTGGTTTGTTCGGCAGTTTCCTTGGGGCGATTTCCGGTGGCAACCTGTACCGCAAGTCGTCGTTCCTGGAAGGTGCGATTGGCCAGAAGCTGTTCCCGGAATGGCTGACCATCGATGAGCGCCCGCACCTGATGCGCGCCATGGGCAGTTCGTCGTTTGACGGTGATGGCCTGGCCACCTATGCCAAGCCGTTCGTCGAGAACGGTGAGCTGGTGTCCTATGTGCTGGGCACCTACGCCGGTCGCAAACTCGGCCTGCCAAGCACCGCCAACTCCGGTGGCGTACACAACCTGTTCATCACCCATGGCGATGAAGACCAGGCGGCGCTGTTGCGGCGCATGGGCCGTGGCTTGCTGGTCACCGAGTTGATGGGCCATGGCCTGAATATGGTCACGGGTGATTACTCCCGTGGTGCGGCGGGTTTCTGGGTGGAAAACGGCGAAATCCAGTTCGCCGTGCAGGAAGTGACCATCGCGGGCAACATGCGTGACATGTTCAAGCAGATTGTCGCGGTGGGTAATGACCTGGAACTGCGCAGCAACATCCGCACCGGTTCGGTGTTGATCGAAAAGATGACAGTCGCCGGCAGCTAATCCGCCGACAGACGCCATAAAGAAGGCGCGTCACCCATTGGGTGGCGCGCCTTTTTTTGTGCCTGGAATTCCGAGTGATTCCCTCAGGCTCTTGTTTTGATTCTCAATATCATTTAATAATAAATATCATTACCGAATGAGTGT
Organism: Pseudomonas sp. P7779; assembly: GCF_013386315.1. NCBI lineage: Bacteria > Pseudomonadati > Pseudomonadota > Gammaproteobacteria > Pseudomonadales > Pseudomonadaceae > Pseudomonas > Pseudomonas sp. P7779. The sequence goes on from NZ_JACARZ010000037.1 coordinate 16,921, forward strand.
GGATCATGAGTTCTGTCCTGCATGAGGATCCCTACCTGGAAAGCTGGCGTTGGATGAGTCGTCAGATTCGTTGCGGCCTTGCTCCCGACGAGCCCCGCCTGATCGAACATTATCTGGCCGAAGGCCGGTACCTCGCCTGTTGCACTGCGACCCACCCGTGGACCATCGGCGAAACCTCATTCCGCCTGCTGCTGGACACCGCCTCCGACATCGCCTTGCCCTGGCACTGGCGGTCCATGTGCCTGGACCAGGCCTGGCGCCCGTTGCGCGACCTGGAAAAACTTTCCCACTGTGCCTGCCGCCTCAAGCGCTGGCAGACCTTTGCCTGGCAATTGGCGACCTGCGAATTGCTGCCTTCCATTTCTGTTTCTGACCTGGTGCAAGGATCTTCCGATGAGTAACACCCGTATCGAACGCGACAGCATGGGCGAACTGCAAGTGCCCGCCGAAGCCTTGTATGGCGCACAAACCCAGCGTGCGGTGAACAACTTTCCCATCAGCCACCAGCGCATGCCGGCGCAGTTCATTCGTGCGTTGATTCTGGCCAAGGCTGCCGCTGCTAAAGCCAACGTCGAGCTGAAACAACTGAGCGAAGCCCAGGGCAAGGCCATCGTTGATGCCGCCCAAGGCTTGCTGGAAGGCGATTTCATGCAGCATTTCCCGGTGGATATCTTCCAGACCGGTTCCGGCACCAGCTCCAACATGAACGCCAACGAAGTGATTGCGACCCTCGCCAGCCGCTTGCTGGGCGAGCCGGTCAACCCTAACGATCACGTCAACTGCGGCCAGAGCAGCAATGACATCATCCCGACCACCATTCACGTCAGTGCGGCGCTGGTGCTGCATGAGCAAACCCTGCCGGCGCTGCTGCACCTGGTCCAGGTGATCGAGCACAAGGCCGAGGAGGTGCACCGTTTCGTCAAGACCGGTCGGACGCATCTGATGGACGCCATGCCGGTGCGCATGAGCCAGGTGCTCAATGGCTGGGCGCAGCAGCTCAAGGCCAATATCGGTCATCTGCAAGACCTGCTGCCGAGTTTGCAGGCGCTGGCCCAGGGTGGCACTGCAGTCGGCACCGGGATCAATGCGCATCCGGAGTTTGCAGCGCGCTTCAGCCAGCAACTGAGCAGCCTGACCCACGTCCAGTTCACCCCAGGCAAGAACCTGTTCGCGCTGATCGGCTCCCAGGACACGGCCGTCGCGGTCTCCGGGCAGCTCAAGACCACCGCCGTGTCCCTGATGAAAATCGCCAACGACCTGCGCTGGATGAACTCCGGCCCATTGGCGGGCCTTGGTGAAATCGAGCTGGAAGGCCTGCAGCCGGGCTCTTCGATCATGCCCGGCAAGGTCAACCCGGTGATCCCGGAAGCCACCGCCATGGTTGCCGCACAAGTCATCGGCAACGACACGGTGATTACCATCGCCGGCCAGTCCGGCAACTTCGAACTCAACGTGATGCTGCCGATCATTGCCCAGAACCTGCTCGGCAGCCTGGAGTTGCTGGCCAACTCCAGCCGACTGCTGGCCGACAAGGCCATCGCCAGCTTCAAGGTCAACGAAGCCAAGCTCAAGGAAGCGCTGTCGCGCAATCCGATCCTGGTGACCGCACTCAACCCGATCATCGGTTACCAAAAGGCCGCCGAAATCGCCAAGAAGGCCTATCAACAAGGCCGTCCGGTGATTGATGTGGCGCTCGAACATACCGACTTGCCCCGCAGCCAACTGGAAATCCTGCTGGATCCGGAAAAGCTCACGGCCGGCGGCGTGTAATCACCGACCCTGCTTTGGAGGCTCACCATGGAGCACTGGAAACGCACGATCGAACGGGCCAATCGCTGCTTTATGGCGGGCGAGCTGGTAGATGCCCGCGAGGCCTACCTGCAAGCCCTGGCCCTGGCTCAAGTGTTGTTTGAGCGCTGGGCGGATGCCGACGAAGCGGTGGCGGCTTGCGTCATTTCCCATCACAACCTGGCCGACCTGCACTTGCGCCTGAACCAGCCGGAAGAAAGCGCGGAATACCTCTGCGCCATTCACCAGCGCCTGTTGCAGACCATGCAAGACACCCGTCTTAACCCGCTATTGCGGGAAGCGGCCCTGCGTCAGAGCAGCAAGACCTACGTCGAACTGCTGAATTTCATCAGCGATCACGGTGAGTACCCACGTACCCACCGCCTGCTGGGCAGCAACGTGGCGCCATCGGATGCGTCGACCCGCAACAGCCCTTTTTATGGAGCTCATTGATATGTCCTACACCTTGCCGGCCTTGCCTTACGCCTACGATGCCCTTGAACCGCATATCGACGCACAAACCATGGAGATCCATTACACCAAGCACCACCAGACCTACATCAACAACCTCAACGCAGCCGTCGAAGGCACCGAGTTTGCCGCTTGGCCGGTGGAGAAACTGGTGTCCAGCGTCCAGCAACTGCCGGAAAAACTCCGGGCGGCGGTGATCAACCAGGGCGGCGGCCACGCCAACCACTCGTTGTTCTGGGCTGTCATGTCGCCCAAGGGCGGCGGCAAGCCAGACGGCGCGCTGGGTAACGCCATCGACGAGCAGTTGGGCGGTTTCGACGCCTTCAAAGAGGCCTTCACCAAAGCTGCCTTGACCCGTTTCGGCAGCGGCTGGGCGTGGTTGAGCGTGACGCCGCAAAAGACCCTGGTGGTGGAAAGCAGCGGCAACCAGGACAGCCCGTTGATGAACGGCAATACGCCAATCCTCGGCCTGGACGTCTGGGAACACGCTTATTACCTGCTGTACCAGAACCGTCGTCCGGAATACATCAATGCGTTCTACAGCGTCATCAACTGGCCGGAAGTTGCCGGCCGCTACCAGGCTGCGCTGGGCTGAAACTCCTCTATAACAAGATCTAAGGCCGACTATGGGCACTGAAACACTGGCGATCAGCAGCGTGCGAATGTTTCGTTATGCGTTTGGCTCGCTGCTGCTATTGGCAGGAACTGCATTGCTGGTGGCCCAAGGGCTGGCCTGGCTTGACCTGGAACCGCGCATCCTGCGTGCCTTGCAGGGCGGGGCCATCTGCGCGCTCGGCACCGCCCTGGGTGCCGTGCCGGTACTGGTGATCCGCCGGATGCCATTGGCGGTGAGCGACACGCTGCTCGGCTTCGGTGCCGGGGTGATGTTGGCCGCTACGGCGTTTTCGCTGATCGTGCCGGGTATTGCGGCTGCCCAAAGCCTGGGGCTGACGCCATGGGGCGCCAGTGGATTGATCAGTTTCGGCATCATGCTGGGCGCGTTCGGGCTGTATCTGGTGGATCGCAAGGTCTCCGGCGCGAGCCCGGAAATGCTGGTGGGCAGTCCGGATCATCCGGTGATACCGCCGCGTATCTGGCTGTTTGTGTTCGCCATCATTGCCCACAACATTCCCGAAGGCATGGCCGTGGGTGTCTCGGCAGGCGGCGGCATGCCGGATGCCGACAGCCTCGCCATGGGTATTGCCTTGCAGGATGTGCCGGAGGGACTGGTGATTGCGTTGGTGCTGGCCGGGGCAGGGATGTCGCGGGTCAAGGCGTTCCTGATCGGCGCGGCGTCAGGGCTGGTGGAGCCGGTGTTTGCGGTGCTATGTGCCTGGCTGGTGAGCCTTGCTCAGGTGCTGTTGCCGCTGGGGCTGGCGCTGGCGGCCGGGGCCATGCTGCTGGTGGTGACTCACGAAGTCATTCCCGAGTCGCGGCGCAATGGCCATGACAAGCTCGCCAGCCTGGGGCTGTGTATCGGGTTTTGCTTGATGATGGTGATGGATACGGCGTTGGGCTGAGGCTGTCGCGCTTCTACAAGAAGCGCTTGCGGTAGTCGCTGGGGGTAACGCCCAGGCGGCGAACGAAGGCGCGCCGGAACCCATCAACATTGGCATAGCCGACCTGATCGGCCAGGCGTTTGAGCGAGACATTCGAGCCTTCGATCAGCCGCCGTGCCTGGTCGATACGTGCCAGCTCCACGAACTCGGCAGGGGTGAATCCACCCTCGGCCTTGAATACCCGGGCAAAGTTGCGTTCGCTCATGTCAGCGCGCTGGGCCAGCAATGCCACGCTCAGGTCTGCGGCCAGGTTGTCGACGATATAGGTCTGTATCTGGCGAATGTTCGTGCGCTCTGCGGTCTGTGCCGCCAGTTGGGCGCTGAACTGTGACTGGCCGCCCGGCCGTTTGAAGTACATCACCATTTCCCTGGCCACACTGAGCGCCAAATCACGGCCGTGGTCCTCCTCGACTAACGCGAGCGCCAGATCCATACCGGCCGTCACACCGGCGGAGGTGTACAGGTTACCGTCGCGGATAAAAATGCTGTCCGGTTCGACCACGGCATCGGGGTATTGCCTGGCCAGCAATGCACTGGAATTCCAGTGCGTGGTGACGCGTCGCCCGACCAGCAAACCAGCAGCCCCCAGCACAAAAGCGCCACTGCAAACCGAGCCTATCCGCCGCACGCGCGTGGCCTGGTAGCGTACCCAGTCCCGCAGGTGGGCGTCGTGTGTCACGTCATTCACGCTGGGGCTTCCTGCGATCAGCAGCGTATCGATAGCCCCCTTGAACGTATCGATAGAGTCATCCGTGGCCAGGCGAAGCCCATTGGTTCCCTTGATCTGCCCGGCGACGGTACCGATGACCGAGATCCGGTATGCACGGGAATTGCCCAATTGCCTGGCCGCTTCAGCGAACACATCGGCAGGGCCCACGACATCCAACATTTGCACACGGGGAAACGCCAGGAGGGCAATTCGCATGGTGTCGGTCTCCGTAGTGGAAATGGCTGAAATCGTCGCTAAGCGACACTATAGGACAGAGGGGAGGTAGGCGACACTGTCCGTCACGTGCTTTATCGTCAACCGGAGACCCGCATGAGCATCTGTAACGCGCCACTTCCCCCCTTCGCTGTCGAATCGAGCGAGCGGTCGGGGTCCATCAAGAATCTTCCCATCAATTTGTTTGGCGCCGTGATGGGGTTGGCCGGCTTGAGCCTGGCCTGGCAGTCTGCCAGTGAATATGTGGCTTACGCGCAAATGATCGGAGCGGTCATTGGTGGGTTTGCCATTCTGGTGTTTATCGCACTGGTGGCGGGGTATCTCACCAAATGGGTTAAATACCCTGCGGCGGTCAAAGCCGAGTTCAATCACCCGATATCAGGAAATTTCTTTGGCACGGTGACGATCGCGTTGCTGCTGCTGTCGGCAGTCGTAGGTTCAGCTAGCACCCTGATCAGCCAGGGGCTTTGGATGTTGGGTAGCCTGCTGACCATGATCCTGGCGGCAATTGTGCTCTCGCGACTGTTGTCCGGTAATCAGGAGTCGCAATATGCGGTGCCTGCCTGGCTGATCCCGGGGGTGGCGGCGCTCGACATCGCGGTGACAGGTGCCCACATGCCCATGGCGTGGGCATACGAGTTCAATCTGTTCGCGATGGCGGTAGGGAGTGTGATTGCGCTGGTGTTCTTCACGCGAATTTTTTCACGTCTGGTTCACGAGCCGATGATGGCCAAAGGTATGACACCTTCGCTGATGATACTTATCGCCCCCTTTGAAGTCGGCTTTCTGGCTTACACCAACTTCTTTGGCAGCGTCGACTACTTTGCCAGCGTGCTCTTCTACTTTGGCCTGTTCCTGTTTGGGGTGCTGGCATTCAAAGTATTCCGTCAGGCCGCGCCTTTTTCTCCTGCCTGGTGGGCAATCAGCTTTCCGATTGCGGCATTGAGCAACGCTGCGTTGAAATATGCCGATGCCAAAGGAAGCGTGATCCTGGAAGCGATTGCCTATCTGATCCTGGCTTTCCTGACGATCGCCCTGGCCGTACTGACGGTCAAGACGTTGAAGATTCTGTTCAACGGCAAACTGCTGTCCAACTGACGCAGGGGAGGGGTGATTACCTACTCGCCCTCATCAAAGAAATTATTGATCAACGCTACCAGGGCATCCATCGCTTCCTGCTCTTGCTCGCCTTCGGTCTTCAAATGAATCTTCGTGCCCTTGCCCGCAGCCAGCATCATCATGGCCATGATGCTTTTGCCGTCGACCATGGATTCCGGGGTACGCCCGGCGCGGATCTGGCAAGGGAACTGCCCGGCGACGCCGACGAACTTGGCCGAGGCCCGGGCGTGCAGGCCCAGCTTGTTGATGATTTCAATTTCCAGAGCGGGCATCGCGGGGGTGTTCCTTTCAGCTGAGGTCGCGGTGGCGAACCTGGACGTTCTTGAGGGTTTGTTGCAGCACCTTGCCCAGGCGTTCGGTCAGGTAGACGGATCGGTGGTGGCCGCCGGTGCAGCCAATGGCGATGGTGACATAAGCCCGATTGCTGGCCGCAAAACGCGGCAGCCACTTGAGCAGGTAGCTGGAGATGTCCTGGTACATTTCCTCGACATCCGGTTGCGCCGCCAGGTACTCGGCCACAGGCTGGTCCAGCCCCGACTGATCGCGCAGTTCCGGCTTCCAGTACGGGTTGGGCAGGCAGCGCACATCGAACACCAGGTCGGCATCCACCGGCATGCCGCGCTTGAAACCGAACGACTCGACAAGGAACGCCGTGCCCGGCTCCGGCTGGTTCAGCAGACGCAGCTTGATCGCATCCCGCAGTTGATACAGGTTCAGGCTGGTGGTGTTGATCTTGAGGTCGGCCAGGTCAATGATCGGCCCCAGCAGTTTGGTCTCGTCCTCGATGGCTTCGGCCAGGGAGCGATGAGGGCTGCTCAACGGGTGGCGGCGACGGGTTTCGGAGAAGCGCTTGAGCAGGGTCTCTTCGTCGGCGTCCAGGTACAGCACATCGCAATGGATGTGCTTGGCCCGCACTTCTTCGAGCAGTTCAGGAAAGCGTGTGAGGTGGCTGGGCAGGTTGCGGGCGTCGATCGACACGGCGACCAGCGGTTGGGCCAGCTCGGTATGAATCAACGCGCGTTCCGCCAGTTCCGGTAGCAGGCCGGCGGGCAGGTTGTCGATGCAATAGAAGCCGTTGTCCTCAAGAACATTGAGGGCCGTGCTTTTACCTGAGCCGGAGCGGCCGCTGACGATGATCAAGCGCATGATTAATGCCCGTTTTGTTCATCCAGGACAACCTGGTAGAGCGCCTCATTGCTTGAGGCACTACGCAGTTTGTCGCGTACGTCCTTGCGGTCGAGCATGCTGGCGATCTGCCGAAGCAGTTCCAGGTGCGCATCGGTGGCAGCTTGCGGGACCAGCAGCACAAACAGCAGGTCGACCGGCGCGCCGTCGATGGCGTCGAAATCGATAGGGGCGTCCAGGTGCAGCAGGGCGCTGACTGGAGACTCACAGCCTTGCAGGCGGCAGTGAGGAATGGCGATGCCGTTGCCAAAGCCGGTGGAGCCGAGCTTTTCACGGGCGATCAGGGCCTCGTACACAGCTTGCGTATCCAGTTCGGGCACTTCGCGGCCGATCAGGTTGGCAATTTGTTCGAGGGCGCGCTTTTTACTGCCGCCCGGCACGTTCACGAGGGAACGGCCGGGGGTCAGGATGGTTTCAAGTCGGATCATGGGTGGGGAGTGTTAGCGGCCAGTGCCTTGAAGAAGGCTCTGCTGCTTTTCCTTATGCTTTTTAAGTTGGCGGTCAAGCTTGTCTGTGAGCAAGTCGATTGATGCATACATGTCTTCATGTTCGGCATTGGCGACCACTTCGCCACCGGGTATCTGAAGTGTCGCTTCGATTTTCTGCTGAAGCTTGTCGACCTTCATGATGACCTGCACGTTGGTGATCTTGTCGAAATGGCCCTCAAGCTTCTTCAGCTTCAGCTCGACGTATTCGCGCAATGGAGGGGTGACTTCTACATGGTGTCCACTGATGTTGACTTGCATACAGCTTCTCCTTCGTTGCCAGTGCATAAAGCGGCGGGTAGGAATACCCGCCACTGGAACGCTATGGCCCGCCCGTCACATCAAACGCTTACGCTCGCTGGAAGGCGCGATCCCTAGGGACTCGCGGTACTTGGCGACGGTTCGACGGGCGACCTGAATGCCTTGTGCCTCCAGTAAACCAGCGATCTTGCTGTCACTCAACGGCTTTTTCTGATTTTCCGCGGCAACCAGTTTTTTGATGATCGCGCGGATCGCCGTGGACGAGCATTCGCCGCCTTCGGAGGTGCTGACGTGGCTGGAGAAAAAGTATTTCAGCTCATATATACCCCGTGGGGTATGCATGAATTTTTGCGTGGTCACCCGGGAAATCGTTGATTCGTGCATGCCCACCGCCTCGGCGATGTCGTGCAGTACCAGCGGCTTCATTGCTTCATCGCCGTATTCCAGGAAGCCGCGCTGGTGCTCGACGATCTGGGTGGCGACTTTCATCAGGGTTTCGTTGCGGCTTTGCAGGCTCTTGATGAACCAGCGGGCTTCCTGCAGTTGGTTACGCATGAAGGTGTTATCGGCGCTGGTGTCGGCGCGGCGCACAAAACCTGCGTATTGCGGATTGACCCGCAGGCGCGGCACCGATTCCTGGTTCAGCTCCACCAGCCAGCGTTCGTTGTCCTTGCGCACAATCACGTCGGGCACGACATATTCGGCTTCGCTGGACTCGATCTGCGAGCCCGGGCGTGGGTTGAGGCTCTGCACCAGCTCGATGATCTGGCGCAGGTCATCTTCCTTGAGCTTCATGCGGCGCATCAGCTGGCTGTAGTCGCGGCTGCCCAGCAGGTCGATGTAGTCGGTGACCAGGCGCTGCGCTTCGCTCAGCCAAGGCGTCTTGGCCGGCAATTGGCGCAGTTGCAGCAGCAGGCACTCGCTGAGGTTGCGGGCGCCGATGCCGGCCGGCTCGAATTGCTGGATGCGGTGCAGGACGGCTTCGATTTCGTCCAGTTCGATGTCCAGTTCCGGGTCGAACGCCTCGAGGATCTCCTCAAGGGTCTCGTCCAGGTAGCCCTGGTTGTTGATGCAATCGATCAGGGTCACGGCGATCAGGCGATCGGTATCGGACATCGGTGCCAGGTTCAGCTGCCAGAGCAAATGGCTTTGCAGGCTCTCGCCGGCTGATGTGCGGGTGGTGAAGTCCCACTCGTCGTCATCGTTGCTGGGCAGGCTGCTGGCGCTGGTCTGGTAGACGTCTTCCCAGGCGGTATCCACGGGAAGTTCGTTGGGAATGCGTTCGTTCCATTCGCCTTCCTCAAGGTTATCCACCGTGGGGGCGGTTTCCTGATAGGAGGGTTCCTGTACGTCGGGGTTGGGCTTTTGCTCGATGTTGTCGGCCAGCGGGTCTGCATTATCGAAGTCGTCGCCTTCTTCCTGGCGTTCGAGCATCGGATTGGACTCCAGGGCCTCCTGGATTTCCTGTTGCAGGTCCAGGGTCGACAATTGGAGCAGGCGGATGGCCTGTTGCAGCTGCGGTGTCATCGTCAGCTGCTGGCCCATTCTCAGGACTAGCGATGGTTTCATGGCAGGGGCTTAACACCTTATTCGCCGGCGCAATGCGCCATCCACGACAGGGCGCGTGAGCGCCAAACATAAGCAAATTATATGCCTGATATCGGGGGCTTTGCCTAGAGCGCGGTAACAATAAAAATACTGAGGTTTTTATTGACTACCGCGCTCCATGGCGAATGGCCTGATACCACCGTGTTTACAGGCGGAACTCGTGACCCAGATACACTTCCTTGACCAGTTCGTTGGCCAGGATAGTGGCAGAGTCACCTTCGGCAATCAGCTGTCCATCGTTGACGATGTAGGCGGTTTCGCAGATATCGAGTGTCTCACGGACGTTGTGGTCGGTGATCAATACACCGATGCCCTTGGCCTTGAGGTGATGGATGATCTGCTTGATGTCGCCGACCGAGATCGGGTCGACACCGGCGAAAGGTTCGTCCAGCAGGATGAACTTGGGCGCCGTGGCCAGCGCGCGGGCGATTTCCACACGACGACGCTCGCCGCCGGAAAGGCTCATGCCGAGGTTGTCGCGAATGTGGTTGATGTGGAATTCCTGCAGCAGGCTTTCCAGCTCTTTCTTGCGCCCGGCGCGGTCGAGTTCCTTGCGGGTCTCGAGGATGGCCATGATGTTGTCGGAAACCGACAGTTTGCGGAAGATCGATGCTTCCTGGGGAAGATAGCCGATACCCGCTTGCGCACGGCCGTGCATAGGCTGGTGGCTTACGTCCAGGTCGTCGATCAGGACGCGGCCTTGATCGGCCTGCACCAGGCCGACGATCATGTAGAAGCAGGTGGTCTTGCCGGCACCGTTGGGGCCGAGCAAGCCGACGATCTGGCCGCTGTCGATCGACAGGCTGACGTCACGCACGACCTGACGGCTTTTATAAGCTTTGGCCAGATGCTGGGCTTTCAGGGTTGCCATTAATTCGCCTTCTTCGCGTCGGGTTTCGGCGCCGGCTGGGCTGCGCCCGGTTTCTGCTTCGGCTGGATAACCATGTCGATACGCGGCTTCGGCGTGCTGATTTTCGAGCCGGTAGCACGGCCGGCCTGGGCGATCTGCTTCACCGTGTCGTAGACGATTTTTTCGCCGTCGGTGGTGTTGCCGTCATTGATGACCCGGGCCTGGTCGATCAGCACGATGCGGTTTTGCTGGGCGTGGTACTGGATCGTCTTGCCATAGCCTTTGACCGGCGTAGGGTCGCCCACTTTCTGCAGTTGTTCGAAATACGCCAGGTTGCCCACCGAAGTGACCACGTCGATATCGCCCGCCGGGGTACGAGTCAGTGTCACGGTGTTACCCGTCACTTTCATCGAGCCCTGGGTGATGATCACGCTGCCCGTGTAGGTCGCGATACCTTGCTTGTCATCCAGTTGCGCATCGTCAGCCTGAATGTGGATCGGTTGCTGGCTATCGTTCGGCAGAGCCCAGGCGCTCACGCTTCCCAGTGCTGCGCCCAGGCCGAGCAAAATAGGGAGGGTTTTAACGAGCCTCATACTGTCCTCTTACGTTCGATAGCAGGTGTATCCTGCTTTCTTTCAAATACGCTTTCATTCCCTTGCCAGTCGATACACCGCCAGCGCCGTCAATTCTAACGTCTTGCTCGGTCTGCGCATATTGCTTCTGTGGGAATACGGTCATGCGACTGCTGGTAATAATGGTGTCGCGGTTCTTGGCGTCAGTGCGGGCTACCCGCACCGAGTCAATCAGTTCCACTTGGGTGCCGTCCGGGTTGACCTCGCCACGCTCGCTGGTGACGTGCCATGGAAATTCGGCGCCGCGGTACAGGTTCATGTCCGGCTTGGTCAGCAAAGTGACCTCGGATGCCTTCAAGTGTTCGACCTTGTCGGAGGTCATTTCATACTGGACCTTGCCATCGGGCAGGTACTGGATGCTGTGGGCGTTGATGGCGTAATAGTCGATAGCACTCTCGTCAACCTGTGCAACCGGCTTGTCGAGGAAGCGCTCCGGGCTGATATTCCAGTAGCCGACCGCGAGGAAAACCGCGGCTATGACTGCAAGTATCAGGAAATTGCGAATCTTTTTACTCAGCATAAAACGCTCTATAGGTAGGCGGCGTGGGCCGCTTCAAGGCTGCCTTGGGCGCGCAGAATCAACTCGCAGAACTCGCGGGCGGCGCCTTCGCCGCCGCGGGCGGTGGTTACACCATGGGCGTGTTCGCGAACGAACGCCGCCGCATTGGCCACGGCCATGCCCAGGCCGACCCGGCGAATCACCGGCAGGTCGGGTAAATCGTCACCCAGGTACGCAACCTGCTCATAGCTTAGGTTGAGTTGGCCAAGAAGCTCGTCCAGAACCACCAGTTTATCCTCGCGGCCCTGATACAGGTGAGGAATACCCAGGTTTTGTGCGCGGCGTTCCACAACCGGGGTCTTGCGACCGCTGATGATGCCGGTTTGCACGCCCGCCGCCATCAGCATCTTGATGCCCTGGCCGTCGAGGGTGTTGAACGTCTTGAATTCGCTGCCGTCTTCCAGAAAGTACAGGCGGCCATCCGTCAGCACGCCGTCGACGTCGAAAATCGCCAGCTTGATGTGCTTGCCCCGTTGCAACAGGTCGGTGGTCATTTACATCACTCCCGCACGCAGCAAGTCGTGCATGTTCAGGGCGCCAACCGGACGGTCGTCGCTGTCGACCACCACCAGCGCCAGGATCTTGTGGTCTTCCATGATCTTCAGTGCTTCGGCCGCGAGCATGTCAGGGCGTGCGGTCTTGCCGTGAGGCGTCATGACTTCGTCGATGGTGGCGGTCTGGATGTCGAGGTTGCGGTCCAGGGTGCGGCGCAGGTCGCCGTCGGTGAAGACCCCGGCCAGCCGCCCGTCGGACTCCAGGATTACGGTCATGCCCAGGCGCTTGAGGGTCATTTCCATCAAGGCATCTTTCAGCAAGGTGCCGCGTGGCACTTGTGGCAGCTCGTCGCCGGCGTGCATGACGTTTTCCACTTTCAGCAGCAGGCGACGGCCAAGGGCGCCGCCCGGGTGGGAAAACGCGAAGTCTTCGGCGGTAAACCCGCGGGCTTCCAGCAATGCCACGGCCAGCGCATCGCCCATGACCAGGGCAGCGGTGGTGGAGGAGGTCGGTGCCAGGTTCAGCGGGCAGGCCTCGTGGGCAACGTGCACGTTCAAATTCACTTCGGCGGCTTTTGCCAGCGTCGAGTCCGGGTTGCCGGTCACGCTGATCAGCTGGATACCCAGGCGCTTGATCAGCGGCAGCAGGGTCACGATTTCGTTGGTGGTGCCGGAGTTGGACAGTGCCAGGATGATGTCGTCCCGGGTGATCATGCCCATGTCGCCGTGGCTGGCTTCGGCCGGATGCACGAAGAACGCGGTGGTCCCGGTGCTCGCCAGGGTGGCGGCGATCTTGTTGCCGACATGCCCGGATTTGCCCATGCCGACCACCACTACGCGGCCCTTGCTGGCCAGAATCATCTCGCAGGCGCGTACGAAATCCGCGTCGATATGGGCCAGCAAGCCTTCTACGGCTTCAAGCTCGAGGCGGATGGTGCGTTGTGCGGATTGAATAAGGTCGCTGGATTGGCTCATGTCTGAAATCGTATAGCCTGACGAAAAGTCGGCGATTATAACGGTAATGATCAATTCCCTCACACAAGTTCGTCAGGCTTTATTCAATCCACCTGTGGTTGAGATTGAACCTCAGCCAGGATTTTTTAGCTGTCCTGTTTCTGAACAAGCTCTGTTCCGGCCTTGGGGGCGCTGTACCAGCAGTGATATAGTTCGCGGCCAGTTCGGTCCGCACGGCCTTTTTGTCTATTCGGCGCAAGCATTTGTCGAAAACAAAGTGTCTGAGTGAAAGGCTGCATCCCAAGGAGTTTAGATGAGTGCCGATAACGCCTACGCGGTCGAGCTGAAGGGCCTTTCCTTCAAGCGCGGTACGCGCAGCATCTTCAATAATGTGGATATTCGCATTCCCCGCGGCAAAGTCACGGGCATCATGGGGCCTTCCGGCTGCGGCAAGACTACGCTGCTGCGCCTGATGGGCATGCAATTGCGCCCCTCCGCCGGTGAAGTCTGGGTCAATGGCCAGAACTTGCCGACCCTTTCGCGCAGTGACCTGTTCGATGCCCGCAAACACATGGGCGTCCTGTTCCAGAGCGGCGCGTTGTTTACCGATCTCGATGTTTTCGAAAACGTGGCGTTCCCGCTGCGGGTGCATACACAGCTGTCCGATGAAATGATTCGTGACATTGTGTTGCTGAAATTGCAGGCCGTCGGGCTGCGCGGTGCTATCGATTTGATGCCCGACGAGTTGTCCGGAGGCATGAAGCGTCGTGTCGCCCTGGCGCGTGCCATCGCCCTCGACCCGCAGATTCTCATGTACGACGAGCCTTTCGTTGGCCAGGACCCGATTGCCATGGGGGTGCTGGTACGCCTGATCCGCCTGCTCAATGATGCGTTGGGTATCACCAGTATCGTGGTTTCCCACGACCTGGCCGAGACCGCGAGCATTGCCGACTACCTATATGTAGTGGGCGATGGCCAGGTGCTGGGGCAGGGCACGCCTGAAGAACTGATGAACGCAGACAACCCGCGCATTCGCCAATTCATGACCGGCGATCCCGATGGCCCGGTGCCTTTTCACTTTCCGGCAGCGGACTACCGCTCAGATCTTCTGGGGAAGCGCTGATGCGCAAGACATCATTACTCGAAAAGGTTCGCCGTTTCGGTCGCTCCGGCATCGATATCATCGGTGTGCTGGGGCGTTCGACGATTTTCCTGTTTCATGCCTTGCTCGGCCGCGGCGGTATTGGCGGCGGTTTCGGCCTGCTGATCAAGCAACTGCACTCCGTGGGCGTGATGTCCCTGGTGATCATCGTGGTCTCCGGGGTGTTCATCGGCATGGTGCTGGCGCTGCAAGGCTTCAATATCCTCTCCAGCTACGGGTCCGAACAGGCTGTTGGGCAGATGGTTGCCCTGACGCTGTTGCGTGAGTTGGGCCCGGTGGTGACCGCTCTCCTGTTTGCCGGGCGTGCCGGTTCGGCGCTGACGGCCGAAATCGGCAACATGAAGGCCACCGAACAGCTGTCCAGCCTGGAAATGATCGGTGTCGATCCGCTCAAGTACATTGTTGCCCCGCGCCTGTGGGCCGGCTTCATTTCCCTGCCACTGCTGGCGATGGTGTTCAGCGTGGTGGGAATCTGGGGCGGTTCCTGGGTCGCGGTTGACTGGCTGGGGGTCTATGACGGCTCCTACTGGGGCAATATGCAAAACAGCGTGACCTTCAGCGGCGACGTGCTCAACGGCATCATTAAAAGCATCGTCTTCGCCTTTGTAGTGACCTGGATCGCCGTATTCCAAGGCTATGACTGTGAGCCCACCTCAGAAGGGATCAGTCGCGCCACCACCAAGACCGTTGTGTACGCCTCACTGGCGGTACTGGGCCTTGACTTCATTTTGACCGCCTTGATGTTTGGAGATTTCTGATGCAAAACCGCACTGTGGAAATCGGTGTCGGCCTTTTCTTGCTGGCTGGCATCCTGGCTTTACTGTTGCTCGCCCTGCGAGTCAGCGGCCTATCGGCCAGCCCCACCGCCGATACTTATAAACTTTACGCCTACTTCGACAATATCGCTGGTTTGACTGTCAGAGCTAAAGTGACCATGGCGGGTGTAACCATCGGCAAGGTCACGGCAATCGATCTGGACCGCGACAGCTTCACCGGCCGTGTGACCATGCAGGTGGACAAGAAGGTAGATAACCTGCCGACTGACTCCACTGCGTCTATCCTCACCGCTGGCCTGCTGGGCGAGAAGTACATCGGCATCAGCGTCGGCGGGGAATCTGCCCTGCTCAAGGATGGTTCGACCATTCATGACACACAGTCGTCGTTGGTGCTGGAGGACTTGATCGGTAAATTCCTGCTCAATACCGTCAATAAAGACGCCAAATGAGGAATGTGTTCATGATCTCTACTTTGCGACGTGGCCTGTTGGTACTGCTCGCGGCACTGCCGTTGATGGCTAACGCCGCTGCCGGCGGTTCTGCGCATGACCTGGTGCAGGACACCACCAACAAGATGTTGGCTGACCTGAGTGCCAACAAGGAAAAGTACAAGCAGGACCCGAGTCAGTTCTATAACGCGCTGAACACGATTGTCGGGCCTGTTGTTGATGCTGAAGGTATTTCCAAAAGCATCATGACCGTCAAGTACTCGCGCAAGGCTACGCCTGCGCAGATGCAGACATTCCAGGAAAACTTCAAGAAGGGCTTGTTCCAGTTCTACGGCAACGCCCTGCTGGAGTACAACAACCAGGGGATTACCGTCGCCCCTGCCGGGGATGAGTCGGGTGACCGCACCAGCGTCAACATGAGCGTCAAGGGCAACAACGGCGCGGTCTACCCTGTGCAGTACACGCTCGAGAAGGTCAATGGCGAGTGGAAACTGCGTAACGTGATCATCAACGGCATCAACATTGGCAAGCTGTTCCGTGACCAGTTCGCGGATGCCATGCAGCGCAATGGCAACGACCTGGACAAAACCATCAACGGTTGGGCCGGTGAAGTGGCCAAGGCCAAGGAAGAAACCGACAAAGCTGCCGGGAAGCCTGCCCAATGACCGAGTCGGCCATTCGCCTTGGCGAGTCCGGTGAGCTGTTGCTCAGCGGCGTGCTGGATTACAGCACTGGACCCGCCCTGCGCAAGCAGGGCCAGGCGCTGATCAATGCCAGTACCGCTCCTGCGCTGGTGCTGGATTGCTCGGCGGTGGTGAAGTCCAGCAGCGTCGGCTTGTCGTTGCTGCTGTGTTTCATGCGCGATGCGCAGGCCGTCAAAAAGCCGGTGAGCATTCGTGCATTGCCCGAAGACATGCGTGAAATCGCTGAGGTTTCCGGTCTGACCGAGCTGTTGGCGCATCCTTAATACACATTATTAAAGAAGCCCCCCGTCAGAGTCCTGCTATGCGGGGTTCGCAGGCGCGGGGCTTTTTTGTATGATGTGCGACCCGCGCGCACTGGGCGCCCATAGAGGTTGATCATGCAGGCCCTAGAAGTTAAAAGCTTCCTTGAAGGAAAGCTGCCCGAAACTAATGTTGAAGTTGAGGGCGAAGGCTGCAATTTCCAGCTGAACGTGATTAGCGATGAACTGGCGGCATTGAGCCCGGTCAAGCGTCAGCAGCAGATCTATGCCCATTTGAACCCGTGGATCACCGATGGCAGCATCCATGCGGTCACTATGAAATTTTTCAGCCGCGCGGCCTGGGCCGAGCGCACCTGAGCCCCCAAGGCGTCGAGATTCTTATGGATAAATTGATTATTACCGGCGGTGCTCGTCTTGATGGCGAGATCCGTATTTCCGGGGCGAAGAACTCCGCCCTGCCGATCCTGGCAGCGACCTTGCTGTGCGATGGCCCGGTTACCGTGGCCAACCTGCCGCACCTGCATGACATCACCACCATGATCGAGTTGTTCGGTCGCATGGGCATCGAGCCGGTGATCGACGAAAAACTCAGCGTCGAAATCGACCCGCGCACCATCAAGACCCTGATCGCACCGTACGAGCTGGTGAAAACCATGCGCGCCTCGATCCTGGTACTGGGCCCGATGGTTGCCCGGTTCGGCGAAGCCGAAGTCGCACTGCCTGGCGGTTGCGCCATCGGTTCGCGTCCGGTGGACCTGCACATCCGTGGCCTCGAAGCCATGGGTGCAACCATTGACGTCGAAGGCGGCTACATCAAGGCCAAGGCGCCGGAAGGCGGCCTGCGTGGCGCAAACTTCTTCTTTGATACCGTCAGTGTGACCGGTACCGAGAACATCATGATGGCCGCTGCCCTGGCCAATGGCCGCAGCGTGCTGCAAAACGCCGCGCGCGAGCCGGAAGTGGTCGACCTGGCCAACTTCCTGATCGCCATGGGTGCCAACATCACCGGCGCCGGCACCGACACCATCACCATTGATGGCGTGAAACGCCTGCATTCGGCTACCTACAAGGTGATGCCGGACCGCATCGAGACCGGTACCTACCTGGTCGCGGCTGCCGTCACCGGTGGCCGTGTCAAGGTCAAGGACACTGATCCGACCATCCTCGAAGCCGTCCTGGAAAAACTCAAGGAAGCCGGCGCCGAGATCACCACCGGTGAAGACTGGATCGAGCTGAACATGCATGGCAAGCGGCCAAAAGCCGTTAACGTGCGTACCGCTCCGTACCCGGCGTTCCCGACCGACATGCAGGCGCAGTTCATTTCCCTGAACGCGATTGCCGAAGGCACCGGTGCCGTGATCGAGACCATCTTCGAAAACCGCTTCATGCACGTGTACGAGCTGCACCGCATGGGCGCCAAGATCCAGGTCGAAGGCAACACCGCCATCGTGACCGGTATCGAGAAGCTCAAGGGCGCGCCAGTGATGGCTACCGACCTGCGTGCCTCCGCCAGCCTGGTGATCTCGGCGCTGTGCGCTGACGGCGACACCCTCATCGACCGCATCTACCACATAGACCGTGGTTACGAGTGCATCGAAGAGAAGCTGCAGATGCTCGGCGCGAAAATCCGCCGCGTACCGGGCTAATTCCCGGGGCTGTTGACACCGTCATTGTGGCGAGGGAGCTTGCTCCCGCTGGACTGCGCAGCAGTCCCAGTCTTTTTAAACAAAGATCAGGGCCGCTTCGCGCCCCAGCGGGAGCAAGCTCCCTCGCCACACGACGATGTATGCTGTTAGCTGATTTGTTTCAAGTCGAGGCTGTAATGGCCTCGATCTGTGTCTGGCGCCGATTGCGACCGGACAGCAATAGCCTGATGAAGGACTGACGTTTCCCATGTTGACCATCGCACTGTCCAAGGGCCGCATCCTTGACGACACTTTGCCGCTTCTGGCTGAAGCGGGCATCGTGCCGACCGAGAATCCGGACAAGAGCCGCAAGCTGATCATCCCCACGACCCAGGACGACGTTCGCCTGCTGATCGTGCGTGCCACCGATGTGCCAACTTACGTTGAACATGGCGCGGCCGACCTCGGCGTCGCGGGCAAAGACGTGTTGATGGAATACGGCGGCCAGGGCCTGTACGAGCCGCTGGACCTGCGTATCGCCCTGTGCAAGCTGATGACCGCCGGCCGCGTCGGTGACGTCGAGCCTAAAGGCCGCCTGCGGGTGGCGACCAAGTTCGTCAACGTTGCCAAGCGTTACTACGCCGAGCAAGGCCGCCAGGTCGACATCATCAAGCTTTACGGCTCGATGGAGCTGGCACCGCTGATCGGCCTGGCCGACAAGATCATCGACGTGGTCGACACCGGCAACACCCTGCGCGCCAACGGCCTGGAGCCCCAGGACTTTATCGCCGACATCAGCTCCCGGCTGATCGTCAACAAAGCTTCGATGAAAATGCAGCACGCCCGTATCCAGGCGTTGATCGACACCCTGCGCAAGGCAGTGGAGTCTCGACACCGCGGTTGACTCACCCGCGCGGTCTCAAGCCGCGCCCGTCTATCCGCCTCATAGCCAGAATTCTCAGGTGCCCAAGCGGATCGACTGCTAACTTTCGGCGCCTGAGCATTTTTGCCATTCCTATGAGGCCCTCGCTATGACCACGTCCACTGCAATTGCCCGACTCAACGCTGCCGACCCGGATTTCGCCCATCATCTGGATCATCTGCTGAGCTGGGAAAGCGTGTCCGACGATTCGGTCAACCAGCGGGTGCTCGACATCATCAAGGCCGTGCGCGAGCGCGGTGACGCGGCGCTGGTTGATTTTACCCGGCAGTTCGATGGCCTGGATGTCGCCTCCATGGCCGACCTGATCCTGCCCCGCGAACGCCTGGAACTGGCCTTGACCCGCATCACCGCGCCCCAGCGCGAAGCCCTGGAAGTGGCGGCCGCGCGGGTGCGCAGCTACCACGAGAAACAGAAACAGGATTCCTGGAGCTACACCGAGGCCGACGGCACCGTACTGGGCCAGAAGGTCACGCCGCTGGACCGTGCCGGCCTGTACGTGCCGGGCGGCAAAGCGTCGTACCCGTCCTCGGTACTGATGAACGCGATTCCGGCCAAGGTGGCCGGCGTGACCGAGGTGGTCATGGTGGTGCCTACCCCGCGCGGCGAAATCAACGAACTGGTGCTGGCAGCGGCCTGCATCGCGGGCGTTGATCGCGTGTTCACCATCGGTGGCGCCCAAGCGGTAGCGGCCCTGGCCTACGGCACCGAAAGCGTGCCGAAGGTCGACAAGGTGGTTGGCCCGGGCAACATCTACGTGGCCACGGCCAAGCGCCATGTATTTGGCCAGGTCGGCATCGACATGATCGCCGGCCCGTCGGAAATCCTCGTGGTGTGTGACGGCCAGACCGACCCGGACTGGATCGCCATGGACCTGTTCTCCCAGGCCGAGCACGACGAAGACGCCCAGGCGATCCTCGTCAGCCCGGATGCCGAATTCCTGGACAAGGTCGCCGCCAGCATCGCCAAGCTGCTGCCGACCATGGAGCGCGCCGAGATCATCGAGAAGTCGATCAATGGCCGTGGCGCCCTGATCCTGGTCCGCGACATGGAGCAGGCCATCGAAGTGGCCAACCGTATCGCCCCGGAACACCTGGAGTTGTCCGTCGCCGACCCACAAGCCTGGCTGCCGCTGATTCGCCACGCCGGCGCGATCTTCATGGGCCGCCACACCAGCGAAGCCCTGGGCGACTACTGCGCAGGTCCCAATCACGTGCTGCCCACGTCGGGCACTGCGCGGTTCTCCTCGCCGCTGGGCGTATATGACTTCCAGAAGCGCTCGTCGATCATCTTCTGCTCGCCAGAGGGCGCGTCGGAGTTGGGCAAGACCGCTTCCGTGCTGGCCCGTGGCGAGTCGCTGACCGCCCACGCCCGCAGCGCCGAATACCGCATCGTTGACGATAAGCAGGGGAACTGAAACATGAGCAAATTCTGGAGCCCGCTCGTCAAGGATCTCGTGCCTTACGTGCCCGGTGAGCAACCGAAGCTGACCAAGCTGGTAAAACTCAACACCAATGAAAACCCCTACGGCCCATCGCCCAAGGCGCTGGCTGCCATGCAGGCCGAGCTGAACGACAATCTGCGTTTGTACCCGGACCCCAACAGCGACCTGCTCAAGCAGGCGGTGGCCAAGTACTACGGGATCGACGCGGGCAAGGTGTTCCTCGGCAACGGCTCCGATGAAGTCCTGGCGCACATCTTCCACGGTTTGTTCCAGCACGACCTGCCGCTGCTGTTCCCGGACATCAGCTACAGCTTCTACCCGGTGTACTGCGGCCTGTACCGCATTGCCCTCGACGCAGTGCCGCTGGATGAACAGTTCCAGATCCGCGTGTCGGACTACGCCAGGCCCAACGGCGGGATCATCTTCCCGAACCCGAACGCGCCGACCGGTTGCGTGATGGCGCTGGACGCCGTGGAGCAAATCCTCAAGGCCAGCCCGGACTCGGTGGTGGTGGTCGATGAAGCCTATATCGACTTCGGCGGCGAGACCGCCATCAGCCTGGTGGACCGTTACCCGAACCTGCTGGTGACCCAGACCCTCTCCAAGTCGCGCTCCCTGGCCGGTTTGCGGGTGGGCCTGGCCGTGGGCCACCCGGACCTGATCGAGGCGCTGGAGCGGGTCAAGAACAGCTTCAACTCCTACCCGCTGGACCGTCTGGCGATTGTCGGCGCGGCCGCCGCTTTTGAAGACCGCGAATACTTCCGGAACACCTGCAAATTGGTGATCGATAGCCGTGAAAAGCTGGTGGCGCAACTGCAGGCCAAGGGGTTTGAAGTACTGCCGTCGGCGGCCAACTTCATCTTTGCCCGGCATCCAGGGCACGACGCTGCCGGGCTGGCGGCCAAGGTGCGGGAGCAGGGGGTGATTGTGCGGCACTTCAAGCAGGAGCGGATTGCCCAGTTCCTGCGGATCAGTATTGGCACGCCGGAGCAGAACCAGGCGCTGATCGATGCGTTGGGCGAGCTGTAAGCCACACTGAAACTCAAAAAAATGTGGGAGCGGGCTTGCTCGCGAATGCGGTGGTTCAGTCACTGATGTGCTGAATGACACACTGCATTCGCGAGCAAGCCCGCTCCCACATTGGTTTTGCGTTGGCAGTTAGATCAGCGGCTCATCCGGCTTCCTGTTCTTCCAGCCGTCATTGCCCGGCAGCAGCAGATTCAACGCAATCGCTACCACCGCACACAGGGCGATGCCCTTCAGGCCAAAGTCATCCGGGCCAGTGCCGGTGCCTACCAGCACACCGCCAATCCCGAACACCAGGGTCACCGACACAATCACCAGGTTGCGCGCTTCGCCAAGGTCGATCTTGTGGCGGATCAGGGTGTTCATCCCCACTGCGGCAATCGAGCCGAACAGCAGGCACAGAATCCCGCCCATTACCGGGACTGGAATGCTTTGCAGCAGCGCGCCGAACTTGCCGATAAACGCCAGGCTGATGGCAAACACCGCCGCCCAGGTCATGATCTTCGGGTTGTAGTTCTTGGTCAGCATCACCGCGCCCGTCACTTCCGCGTAGGTCGTGTTGGGCGGGCCGCCGAACAGGCCGGCAGCGGTGGTGGCGATCCCGTCACCCAGCAGGGTGCGGTGCAGGCCCGGCTTCTTCAGGTAGTCGCGACCGGTCACGCTGCCCACCGCAATCACACCACCGATGTGTTCGATCGCCGGGGCCAGGGCCACCGGGACGATAAACAGGATCGCCTGCCAGTTGAATTCCGGCGCGGTGAAGTGGGGCAGGGCGAACCACGGTGCGGCGGCGATCTTCGCGGTGTCGACTACGCCGAAGTAGAACGACATGGCGAAACCCACCAGCACGCCGGAGATGATCGGCACCAGGCGGAAAATGCCTTTGCCGAACACCGCCACGATCAACGTGGTCAGCAGCGCCGGCATCGAGATCAGCATGGCGGTCTGGTAGTGGATCAACTCGCTGCCGTCACCGGCCTTGCCCATCGCCATATTGGCCGCAATCGGCGCCATGGCCAGGCCAATGGAAATGATCACCGGCCCGATCACCACCGGCGGCAGCAGCCGGTCGATGAAACCGGTGCCCTTGATCTTCACGGCCAGGCCCAGGAAGGTGTAAACGAAGCCGGCCGCCATCACGCCGCCCATGGTCGCCGCGAGGCCGAACTGGCCCTTGGCGAGAATGATCGGGGTGATAAACGCAAAGCTCGACGCCAGGAACACCGGTACCTGGCGCCCGGTAACCACCTGGAACAACAAGGTGCCCAAGCCTGCGGTAAACAGGGCGACGTTTGGATCGAGACCGGTGATCAGCGGCATCAACACCAGCGCGCCAAATGCTACGAAGAGCATCTGTGCGCCAGACAGGATCTGGCGCCAAAGCGGGTCGTTGAACTCATCCTGCATGGTCACGCGTCCTTCTGCTTGGTACCGAAGATCTTGTCGCCGGCATCGCCCAGGCCCGGGATGATGTAGCCATGTTCATTCAGGCGTTCATCGATGGATGCGGTGTAGATCAACACGTCCGGGTGGGCTTTCTCGACGGCGGCGATGCCTTCGGGAGCGGCCACCAGCACCATGGCGCGGATGTCCTTGCAACCGGCTTTTTTCAGCAGGTCGATGGTGGCAACCATGGAGCTGCCGGTGGCGAGCATCGGGTCGATGATCATCGCCAGGCGCTCGTCGATTTCCGGTACCAGTTTTTCCAAGTAGGTGTGGGCCTGCAGCGTCTCTTCGTTGCGGGCCACGCCTACGGCGCTGACCTTGGCACCCGGGATCAGGCTGAGCACGCCTTCGAGCATGCCGATACCGGCACGCAGGATCGGCACCACGGTAATCTTCTTGCCGGCGATTTTCTCGACCTGGACGGGACCACACCAACCGGCGATCTCGTAGTTTTCCAGGGGCAGGTCTTTGGTCGCCTCGTAGGTGAGCAGCGCTCCGACTTCCTGAGCAAGCTCACGGAAGTTCTTCGTGCTAATGTCGGCGCGGCGCATAAGGCCGAGTTTATGTCGGATCAGCGGATGGCGGATCTCACGGATGGGCATGGGGAAAGGCTCCGGCGGCGGGCAAAAAAACCGGCCTAGATTAATCTATCCGAGGGTGTTGTCCTATAGACATCTAGTACGTTAGTCCATTAAGGCTTGAACGTTGGGCCTCACATGCGTACCTTTGCCCGCTTTTCTTGCCACAGCACCCCCTTGGAGAGCGCCATGTCCGCTGATCTCGAGCATATCCGTCAAATCATGCGCGAGGCTGACTGCCTGTACACCGAAGCGCAAGTCGAAGAGGCCATCGCCAAGGTCGGCGCGCACATCTCCCGTGAAATGGCCGACACCAACCCGGTGGTCTTTTGCGTGATGAACGGTGGCCTGATTTTCGCCGGTAAATTGCTCACCCACCTGCAATTCCCGCTGGAAGCGTCCTACCTGCACGCCACTCGCTATCGCAATGAAACCAGTGGCGGCGACCTGTTCTGGAAAGCCAAGCCGGAAGTCTCGTTCATCGACCGCGACGTGCTGATCATCGACGACATCCTCGACGAAGGTCACACCCTGGGCGCGATCATCGACTTCTGCAAACACGCCGGCGCGCGCAAGGTGCACACTGCCGTGCTGATCGACAAGGACCACGACCGCAAGGCCCGTCCGGACCTGAAAGCCGATTACGTGGGCCTGCCGTGCATTGACCGTTACATCTTCGGTTACGGCATGGACTACAAAGGCTACTGGCGCAACGCCAATGGGATCTACGCCGTCAAAGGGATGTAAGCGGGATTCAGGCGCAGGGTTGTCATGCTATCGTGCTTGGCCCCTGCGTCTGGAGCTGTTCATGAGCCTGTTGATTCGCACCTGCGCCGCCCTGGCGCTGACCCTCAGTTTGCCCCTGGCGGCTGCTCCGGCGCCGCTGCACAGCCAATTCCTGCCGCCCGACGACCTGACCCTGCGCGCCGAAACCCCGGACCAGCAGCAATTGCTGCAAGTCACCGAGTATTCGGTGGTGGTGGGTAACCAGCGCCAATCCACCCAGCAGCCGATCCCGGTGACCTCGCCGTTGATGATCCGCCTCAAGGGCAAGTCCCTGAACAAAGGCGCGACCATCGCCCAGGTGATCCTCAACTTTGATGCTGAAAGCAAAAGCCTGAAAAAGCCGGTGTTCGACGACAAAAGCAAAACCCTGACCTTGTCGTATCCGGTGACCCAGTATCGGGTGATCGTCGACTTGTTGCGCAATGACACGGTCTATGTGCAATTCCTCACTTACGCCAACGGCCATATCTGGGCCGATTTGCACACCGGGGCGGTGCGCGCCAAATAATCCAGCCGACGCGCATTCGGCGGTGTAAATACAGTCAATGTGGGAGCTGGCTTGCCTGCGATAGCGGTGGGTCCGTTGGCCCATCTGTTACTGATGCACCGCTATCGCAGGCAAGCCGGCTCCCACATTGGTTCGCGTAGCTTTCGAAGCCGCTGTGCCGCAGGTAAACTGCTTTTCCCGTGTAAATGTCTGCAGGCTGGAGTCGGTAATGCGTAAAGATAAGAAACAGGTGATTGGTGATGAAATCGGCGACGAGCAAATCAAGCTGTTCCTGGATTTCGAGCCGGTAGACGCCACTTCGCCGTCCCTGCACAAACTGATCAAGGCCTACCGCGGCCTGCGTATCGACGACTTCGAACGCTTCCTGGTTTTCTTCAAGGAAGCCGGCCTGGACCTCGATGGCAAGGACGAGCATGGCCTGACCTTCGTTGAAGTGATCAAGGACCAGCGCAACGCCGCCGAGTACATCGAGCTGATCGAACAAGCCCGCGGCTGATTGTTGCGGACGAAAAAAAACGCCCCGTTCGGGGCGTTTTTCGTTCCCGCGCTCTGCGTGGGAATGCATCAACTGACGCTCTGCGTCACGACGCTCAAGCGTAGCTTTCGGTCTCGCTGCTCTGCTCAACCAGTTCCAGGCTGATGTTGTTCTGCGTGTTGATCTTGCGATACAGCTCGGCATCGGTCTCCAGGACCTTTTCCCGAGCCGGGAAGATCTCGTGCAGCTTGGCCGCCCACTCACCGGCCGCTTTCGTCGGGAAGCAGCGTTCGATCAGTTCCAGCATGATCGACACGGTCACCGAAGCACCTGGGGACGCGCCGAGCAGGGCGGCCAGCGAACCGTCCTTGGCCGCAACCAGTTCGGTACCGAATTGCAGCACGCCGCCTTTCTTCGGGTCTTTCTTGATGATCTGCACCCGTTGGCCGGCCACTTCCAGGCGCCAGTCTTCGGCTTTTGCCTCAGGGTAGAAGCGACGCAGGGATTCCAGGCGCTGCTCCATGGACTGGCGCACCTCGCTGACCAGGTACTTGGTCAGGTCCATGTTGTCCCGAGCCACGGCCAGCATCGGGCCGATGTTGCCGGCACGAATCGACATGGGCAGGTCAAGGAACGAGCCGTGCTTGAGGAACTTGGTGGTGAAACCGGCGTATGGCCCGAACAGCAGGGATTTCTTGCCGTCGACCACACGGGTGTCGAGGTGCGGCACCGACATCGGTGGCGAACCCACGGCGGCCTGGCTGTAGACCTTGGCCTGGTGGTGCTTGACCACTTCCGGGTTGTCGCAACGCAGCCACTGGCCGCTGACCGGGAAGCCGCCGAAGCCCTTGCTTTCCTCGATGCCCGAGGCTTGCAACAGCGGCAGGGCCGCGCCACCGGCGCCGAGGAACACGAACTTGGCGTCCACATCACGGGAATTGCCGCTGTTGACGTCCTTGATGCTCACGGTCCAGCCGGCGCCGTTGCGCTTGAGGCCGGTGACGCGCTTGCTGTACTTGACCTGGGCATCCGGGGCGCTGGTCAGGTGCGAGAGCAACTGGTTGGTCAGGGCGCCGAAGTTGACGTCGGTGCCGTTCATCACGCGGGTGGCGGCGATTTTTTCGTCCAGTGGGCGGCCGGGCATCATCAGCGGCATCCACTCGGCCATCTCGCTGCGGTCTTCGGTGTAGTGCATGTCCGAGAACGCGTGGTGCTGGCTGAGGGTTTCAAAGCGCTTCTTGAGGAACGACACGCCTTTTTCGCCCTGTACGAAGCTCAGGTGCGGCACGGGGCTGATAAAGGATTTGGACGAGCCAAAGGTGCCTTTCTTGGTCAGGTAGGCCCAGAACTGCTTCGACACCTCGAATTGGGTGTTGATGTGCACGGCTTTCTTGATGTCGATGGAGCCGTCGGCGGCCTGCGGTGTGTAGTTCAGCTCACACAGCCCGGCGTGGCCGGTACCGGCGTTGTTCCACGGGTTGGAACTTTCCGCGGCACCCGAATCCATCAGCTCAACGACTTCCAGCTTGAGGCCGGGGTCGAGCTCTTTGAGCAGTACGGCGAGGGTGGCACTCATGATGCCCGCACCTACCAGTACTACGTCGACTGCTTCGTTATGCGCCATTTAACGCGTCTCCAAAATCTGCAGCACCAAATTGACGGCATGGCTGCCAGGAGTGACGGGGCGGTTCACGTGATGCCCCAGGTTACCCACGGCCAGGATCGCCATGTCCGATTCTTCGCAATTTATCGCAAGCGGACGCTGCCGACCGGGCCTGATCTGCGTATGAACGCATTTAAGGGCGCCTGTGGCAATTCGACTTATGGTCAAGCTCGTCCGATCGTGCAACCAAATCCGTAGCGGACAGGCTTCAAGCTCCGGTTCTTGAGGAGTGCTCGGTCCTGTGTGGTGGGGCTGTTCCAGACGCTGATGGTGCTTGTACAAACGCAAAACTATTCATTTGCTCGCCACACTCTTGTGAAGTTGTGAAAACCCGTTTTTTTCACGCTCTTTTGAAGACGTGAACCTCAAAAAAGGGCTGCCCCAGCCTGGCACCTGGCCCGAAATCACTGCCGGCAAGCGGCAAAACGGGCAAACAACTCAAGTGGCCGAGCGCATGGCAGCTCTGGCAGATTCGGGTAAAGACGATGGTTTGCAGAGAAAACAGCAAGCTCGCCAGCTTCACACGATCTGTGTGGGCGGCTCTCTGTGGGCGGTGCGGGGGAGCTAATACAAGTGCATTAGCGATGCTGCGAGGCCCGATCAGGAGACGTCCTTATAATCGGGGGGAGATTGTAGCGAAGAAATGCGCGCAAATGGACGTGTTTAATGACTTTTATTAGCAGTCTGGTCAGGAGGCCAACGCGTGCCGTGCCTGTGGCTGCGAAACCCGGGGGCTGACGCGCGCGCTGGCGGGCAGCGGGCGGTGCATCCAGCTCAGGCGGGTCTCTTCGACTTCGACCCAGCCTTCACCGACGGGCGGCAGGCTGCACTGCTTGAAAGCCTGGCAGCAGCCTTGGGCGTCGAGCAGGGCAAAGTGGCGATGGCTGGCGTGGGAAAAGAACAAAGATTTGAGAAGGCGCATGGCTGTGTACCCGGTTCGTTACATGCTGCGAAGGTTGGCAGTCTGGCATGACATTGAGGTGACGGTTCTGTGTGAAAATTGTAATTTCGCCGACAGTTCAGGCGCCGTTCAGGAATTCTGGTGAGTGGCGAGCGCTCACCGTTATACTGGCGCCCTGTTTGCATCTAGTCCTGGAGAAATGAGTATGTTGCAACGCCTGTTGTTCGGTTTGATCACTGTGACCAGTTTGACCCTGGTTGGCTGCGCCCACAGCCCGCAACAACTCAGCCCGCAACCGAAAATCACCACCCAGCTGGCGCCTGTCGGCCATGGCCAGCCGGTGTCGGTGCGTGT
The DNA here is from genome assembly GCF_013386315.1 of Pseudomonas sp. P7779. Classification (NCBI taxonomy): domain Bacteria; kingdom Pseudomonadati; phylum Pseudomonadota; class Gammaproteobacteria; order Pseudomonadales; family Pseudomonadaceae; genus Pseudomonas; species Pseudomonas sp. P7779. The sequence continues at coordinate 44,926 of NZ_JACARZ010000037.1, forward strand.
GGTTGACGGTCGTCCGTCGCCGACCCTCGGCACCCGTGGCGGCCTGTACCCGGAAACCAGCGCCATTACGGTGACCGGTGCGGACGTGCTGCCCAAGCTGCAAGCCCAGGCCGAAGCGGCCGTGCGCCTGTTGGGCTTCACCCCGTCCAACTCGCCAGGTGCGCCACAACTGACCATCACCCTGGCCGAGCTGAAGTATCAGTCGCCCAAGGAAGGCCTGTACGTGACTGAAGCCACCATCGGCGCGACCTTCAAGTCCGACGTGACTGCCGGTACCCGTCGCTACAGCGGCCGTTACGGCGCATCCCTGGACCAGCGCTTCGGCATGGCGCCGAACCAGGAAACCAACACCAAGCTGGTCAGCGACGTGTTGAGCGATGCCCTGACGCGCCTGTTCAAGGACCCGAGCATCGGTTCGCTGCTCAGCTCGCAGTAACCGTCAGGCGGGCGCGGAGCGCCCCAGTCGGCATTCCTTTGCGGCGCGTGGGAACGATCAAAAAACCGGGCTCATCACTGAGCCCGGTTTTTTTACGCCTGCCGTTTTCATGCAGCCGTTTCGACATAAAAGTCCAGCACACTCACGCCAGTGAGCAAGTCCAGCTCCGGCAGGTCGGCATGTTGATGCCCGCCGAGGGCGCAATACACCAGCCAGTGGCGGTCCTGCACATTGAACGCGAGGCCGCCCACCAGGGCCTCTTGCTCATCGCTTGGGGCAATCAGATACAGCCGATCCTGGTTCTGCGCGTGCAACATGACAAGCTCCCGGGCTTTCGAAGGGCAACAGAGTGGCTTGTTAAGGTGACGTTCAGGTGACGCTGTAAATTACTGGATACATTAGCCGTCAATGGGGAAGGAGTAATGACGCGCAGGCGGCGCATATCATTCAGGTTTGTATCTGGATTGATACCAAGACACTGATACATCGAGGTTTGCGATGTCGCTGACCGCACTACTGCTCAATTCCCTTGCCCTGTTACTGGCCTGCCCGGCGGCATGGCTGCTGTTTGTCACGCGCCTGCATGAACAGCGCGCGATGGCCCGCCTTGCCGCGCAAAGCGAACTGCGTGCCATTGATCAGCCGATGCTGTATCTGGACGTGTTGACGCAGCGTACCTATCGCCTGTTCTACCGGTTGGGGTTTGCCTGTCTGGGGCTGGCGTTGCTGGTGTCCTTTCTTAGTACCCGATTGTAAGAACACCCTAAAAACAACTGTGGGAGCGGGCTTGCTCGCGAAAGCGCGGTGTCAGTCAATACATGATTGGCTGATCCACCGCCTTCGCGAGCAAGCCCGCTCCCACATTGGGTTTGCGCTGTTGCTGGTACCGGGTTACAGGGCAATCCCGGCCTTGACCCGGTACTGATTCCTCACCGGCGTCGCGTATTGCAACACCAGATACGGCCGATGCTCGGCCGGGCACGCATTCAAGCGCCGCTCCCACTCTGCCTTTGCCTTGGCCAACTCGTCCGCCGGGAATACCTCGGCTGCGGTCGGTACCTGCAATTGCGGATCGGCATCGCTCCATTGGGCGTACGCCAGGTAATGCACCGGGAACAACCGATAACCGCCCAGGATCTGCCGGTCCATTTCGATCGCCAACAGCTTGGTGTCTTCGAACGCCTCGGTGATCGGCGGCGCGAAGTTGACGTGTACCCGGCCCTTGTAGCCGGTGATGCCCAGGGCGATGCTCACGTCATCTTCCCCCGGCGCCTTGCTGTAGGTGCCGGTGGTGGCGCGGATGTACAGCTCGCGGGCCTTGGCTGCGTCGCACGGGTCGTATTCGTAGCTGATGGACACCGGCGTCAGGTTCAGTGACTGGATGACTTCGGCGAACGGCTCGTCCTTGCGGCTCATGTGGAACATCTTGAGGATCGCCGACTCGGTGCGATCATCCCCATCCTTGGCGCGGCCTTCGGCCTGGGCGATCCAGATCGACTGGCAGTCGTTGCGAATCGAATGGTTGATGTAGGCCGACAGCAACTGATAGGCCGCCATCTTCTCTTTGCGCCCGGTGATCGAGCGGTGCACGATGAAACTCTTGTTCAGGCGCATCAGGTCGCTGACAAACGGCTTCTGCAGCAGGTTGTCGCCGATGGCGATGCGCGGCGTCGGCAGGCCGGCGTGGTACACGGCGTAGTTGACGAAGGCCGGGTCCATCACGATGTCGCGGTGGTTGGCCAGGAACAGGTAGGCGCTGCCGGACTTGAACTGCTCCACGCCGGTATAGGTCACGCCGTCGGTTGCCCGCTCGATGGTGTGGTCGACGTAAAACTCGACTTTGTCCTGCAGCGTGGCCACGGTAGTGACGCCGGCGAACTCACGGCGCAGTTTATGAGCGATCATCGGCTTGAGCAGCCAGCCGAAGGCGCCGGCAAAGCGCGGGAAGCGAAAGTGGGTCAGGATGTCCAGAAAGGCCTTGTCACTGAACAGTCGGGCCAGCACTGCCGGGACTTCGCTGTCGTTGTAAGGTCGGATGGTATCGAATTCGCCCATCATGCTCTCTTGTTAGAAACGGCTAGGGTAAGTAAAGGTTTGGAACAATAAATATCAGGGCGTGGTCCGGGCAATTGACCGGGACGAAAAATAGCCCTGTAAATAGACCGGCGATTATACGCACAAGTCACCTTGGAGACCGCGATGGAAGAGGAGTCGTACGAATGTCCTTATTGTGGAGAGGTAGTCACGGCGTTACTGGACCTGTCCGGGGGTGATCAGGAATATATAGAAGACTGCCCGGTGTGCTGCCGGCCCATTGTTTTCGAGCTGCAGGTTCATGACGACGAATGGATGCTCAACGTGCGCAGCGAGAACGAATAAAGGTACGCCCATGCAGCGAATCTACGAGCCGGAAAACCTGATGGAAGGCGAGCTGCTGCAAGGCATGCTCGAAAGCGAGGGCATCACCGCGCACCTGGTGGGGCGCGATTTGCTCGGGGGTACCGGCGAACTGCCGATCTATGGCCTGCTGGCGCTGGCGGTGGAGAACGACCAGGCCGCCTACGCCCGCGAGCTGATCACCGCCTACAACGGTGCGCAACCACTGCCCGGTGATGAACCCGACAGCTTTCCCGACGTGCTGGTCTGTTAGGCTGTCGGCCAGTTTCTCCAAGAGTCGTGTTGCCCCATGTGTGGACGTTATGCCCTGTTTCGCTGGAACCCTGCGTTTGCTGCCTTGCCGGGCTTCCCGGCCGACCAGCAGGCCCAGTGGAACATCTCTCCCAATGACTCGGTGCTGATCCAGCGCCTGAGCGACGGCCAGCACACCCTGGCGCGGGCGCGCTGGGGCCTGACGCCGCCCTGGCTGACCGATCTCTCTCGTACACCGGCCCATGCCCGGGCGGAAACCCTTGCCGAACAGCCGATGTTTCGCGAAGCGTTTCGCCAGCGCCGCTGCCTGCTTCCGGCCAATGGTTTCTACGAATGGCGCGGCACCCAGCGCAAGCGCCCGTACTGGCTGACGCCGGGGGAGGGCAGCACGCTGTTCTTTGCGGCGATCTGGGAGGCGTATCCGGTGCAGGAGCAGGTTTGGTTGAGTACGGCGGTGGTGACCCAGGCGGCGCAGAGTCAGCGCCGACCGTTGATTCTGGATGCGGCGGGGCAGGCAGCCTGGCTGAACCCCGAGACCCCGCTGCACACCTTGCAGGCCTTGTTGGCCAGTGAACCCACCGCGTTGCGCGAGCGGGTGCTGGCCAATATGGTCAACGATCCGAAGCTGAATGGACCGGAGTGCCTGACGCCGGGTTGAGCGTTGTGTTGAATCGGCCGGCCTCTTCGCGAGCAAGCCCGCTCCCACATTTGATTGCATTTCAACTGAAGGAATGCGGTCGAATGTGGGAGCGGGCTTGCTCGCGAAGGCGCCCGAAAGGGCGCCGCTTGACTCAAACCTTGAACTGATTGATCAACCGCCGCTGCTGCTCCGCCAGCTTGGTCAGGTCTGCGCTGGCCGCGCTCGACTCATCCGCTCCGCCGGCCACTTCATTGGCCACCTGTCCGATATTGATCACGTTGCGGTTAATGTCCTCGGCTACCGCGCTCTGTTCCTCGGCGGCGCTGGCGATCTGGGTGTTCATGTCGTTGATCACCGACACCGCCCGGGTAATGGTCTCCAGCGCCTGGGCCGCCTTGGCCGCGTGCTGCACGCTTTCATCGGTGCGGTTCTGGCTGTCTTCCATCACCCGTACCACGTCGCGGGTGCCCTGCTGCAGTTGCTGGATCATGGCCTGGATTTCTTCGGTAGCCTTCTGGGTCTTCTGCGCCAGGTTGCGCACCTCGTCGGCCACCACCGCAAACCCGCGCCCTTGCTCACCGGCCCGTGCTGCTTCGATTGCCGCGTTGAGCGCCAGCAGGTTGGTCTGCTCGGCAATCCCGCGAATCGCCGTGAGGATGGCATTGATGTTCTCGCTGTCCTTGGCCAGCGCCTGCACCACACCGACCGCCTTGCCGATTTCCTCGGCGAGGGCGCCGATGGAGGTGGAGGTGTCGCGCACAATCTGCATGCCCTGGCTCGCCGCTTGATCAGCGTGGCTGGCGGCCTGTGCGGCCTGGGTGGCGTTGCGCGCCACGTCCTGTGCGGTCGCGGTCATCTCGTGCACGGCGGTAGCCACCTGGTCGATCTCGACCATTTGCTTGTGCACGCCCTGGTTGGTGCGAATCGCAATGTCGGCGGTGTGCTCCGACGAGTCGCTGACCTTCTGCACCGAACTCACCACCTGGGTAATCATCCCCTGCAACTTGGCCAGGAATGTATTGAAGCCGCTGGCAATCGCCCCCAGTTCGTCGGCGCGATCACTGGTCAGGCGCCGGGTCAGGTCGCCTTCGCCCTGGGCGATGTCATTGAGCATCGCCACCATTTGCTTGAGCGGCCGGGCAATGCCGTGGCCCACCAGCCAGATCACCAGCAAGCCGATGCCGGCGATCAGCAGCCCGGCCACGGCCATGCCGAAAATATCGGTTTTGCGCTGGGCGTCGAGGTCGTGCTGCATCGCCTGCAGGTCGGCCATTACCGCACTCAGGGGCAGTTGCAGGAGCAGGGTCCAGCGGGCGTCGGTCTGGCCGATGTTGAACGGCAGGAACAGCTCGATATGCCCGTGTTGCTTGTCCACGTCATAGCGCACCTCGCCGATCTTCAGTTGGCCGAGGTTGGCCAGTTCGTTGCTGTCCAGCAGGTCGCTGGCCTTTTCCCCGAGCTTGCTGGCGTCCTTGGTGTAGGCCACCAGGCGGCCGTTGCTGGAAATCAGCGCCAACTCGCCAGCACCGTTGTACAAATTCTGATCAGCCTTGGTGAGCATTTCCTGGATGAAGTTCACCGACAGGTCGGCGCCGACGATGCCCTGAAAGGTGCCGTCGATCATGATTGGTTCGATAAACGAGGCGAGCATCACCATCGCATTCCCTACTTTATAAGGGGCCGGATCGATGGCGCAGGGCTTTTTGCTTTCCTTGGAGCACAGGTAGTACTCACTGGCGCGCACGCCGGTGGACAGGATGGTCTGGTCGGCCACGTCAGCCAGTTTATCCAGGCCCAGGCTGCCGTCGGCATTGCGGAACCACCACGGCAGGAAGCGGCCGTTGGTTTCGATGCCGACCACCGGGCTGTTCACGTAGGCAGCATCGTTGTGGTCGATGGCGTTGGCTTCCCAGCCTATATAGGCGCCAAGAATCTTCGGGTTACGCACCACGGTTTCGTGGATCAGGTTGATCAGTTGTTCACGGGAGACCGCCAGTTGCGGGTTGCCGTTGGCGTCTTTCATGCCCATCAGGGCGTTGGCGGTGGCCAGGCCCTTGGCCGTCACCAGCGGTGCTTCGAGTTCGCGCTGGATCAGCGTCGCCTGGGTTTGCGCCAGGGCGGTCAGGCGCTGCTCGATGATTTGTTCGAATTGACCCTGGGTGCGTTCCTGCACCATCTCCTGGGTGCGCGCCCCGGCGAACAAGGCATACAGCACCAACACCGCCACCACGCTCAGGACAATGGCCCCGGCCAGTGCCGCGACAGAAAATTGAATCGACTTGAACTTCATGACGGCTCCGAACGCAGGGGGAGATTGGCTGCTTGTGTATATCGGCCGCGGGCGGGGGAGACATGAGGGCCATTACCTCAAAATGGCTGTGCCGGATGGGCGAATGTCGTAAATGGAATGGTTGCCAGCGTTTGTGAATTTTTTGCGGCAGTGTGGGATGTATCTGAAATCAGGTGGCTATACGTCTGTTGTATCTGGCGTCGATACAATTGGCCGACTACGATACGCGCCATGTTTTCAGGGAGCAGGTTGATGAAAAAGACAGTGGCGGTATGTGCGTTGGGCGCGGCTTTGTTGCTCGCCGGTTGTCAGTCGGTCAACACCACCAGCGGCGGCGCCGTGGGGGTTGAGCGCAAGCAGTACATGTTCAGCATGTTGTCGAGCCAGGAAGTCGACCAGATGTATGCGCAGTCCTACCAGCAGACCCTGGGTGAAGCCAGCGGCAAGGGCCTGGTGGACAAGACCAGCGCCAACGCCAAGCGCGTGCAGGCGATCGCCAACCGCTTGATCGCCCAGGCGCCCACCTTCCGTCCGGATGCGGCGCAGTGGAAGTGGGAAGTGAACCTGATCAAAAGTGACGAGATGAACGCCAACTGCGGGCCTGGCGGCAAGATCTTTGTCTACAGCGCGCTGATCGACAATCTCAAGTTGACCGACGACGAACTCGCCGCCGTGATGGGCCATGAAATTGCCCACGCCTTGCGTGAACACGGCCGCGAAGCCATGTCCAAGGCCTACGGTATCGAAATGGCGAAGCAGGGGGCCGGTGCGTTGTTCGGCCTCGGTCAGGACAGCCTGGCGCTGGCCGATACCGTGGCCAACTACGGCATGACCTTGCCCAACAGCCGCAGCAATGAAAACGAAGCGGACCTGATCGGCCTGGAGTTGTCGGCGCGTGCCGGTTACAACCCGAACGCGGCGATTACCCTGTGGAACAAAATGGCCAAGGCTTCGGAAGGCTCGCCACCTGAATTCATGAGCACCCACCCTGCCTCCGACAGCCGGATCGCCTCGTTGCAGGCGGCGATTCCGAAGGTGATGCCGTTGTATCAGCAGGCGAAAAAATCCTGATTTATAAGGCTGAAATGCAAATCTGAATGTGGGGGCCCGGCTTGTGTGGGAGTCGGGCTTGCCCGCGATGCAGGCACCTCGGTGTGTCAGTTGCACCGAGGTGATGCTATCGCAGGCAAGCCAGCTCCCACAAAAGCCCAGCCCCCATATGGGGTTGCGTTTAGATCCAGCCACTGTTCTGCATGGCCTTGTACACCGCAACAATGGCCAGGATGAAGAATGCCGTAGCCGCCAGTCGACGAATCAGCGTCAGCGGCAATTTGTCCGCGGCAAAATTACCCGCCAGCACTACCGGCACGTTGGCAATCAACATGCCCAGGGTGGTGCCGATAATCACCAGCCACAGTTCCGGGTATTGCGCCGCGAGCATCACGGTAGCGATCTGGGTCTTGTCGCCGATTTCCGCGAGGAAGAACGCGATCAGCGTGGTCAGGAAGGGCCCGAACTTGCGGGAAGTGCTGGCTTCGTCATCGTCGAGCTTGTCGGGCACCAGGGTCCACAGCGCCGTGGCGCAGAAGCTCGCCGCGAGGATCCAGTGCAGCACCGCATCCGAGAAGAAACTCCCGAACCAGGCCCCCACGGCACCGGCGGCCGCATGGTTGGCCAGGGTCGCGGCGACGATGCCGGCGATGATCGGCCAGGGTTTGCGAAAGCGTGCAGCGAGAATGAGCGCGAGCAGTTGCGTCTTGTCGCCAATTTCGGCCAAGGCAACGATTGCGGTAGGGACGAGCAGAGAATCCAGCATCAGGTAAGTTCCAGGGGCGGGTCGACACGGCTATGACACGTACAGCCTTCCCGCCCCGGGTAAGGTGTTCGTGTCATAGGTCTTGTCAAACCCCGGTCCGTCTGTGCGGACTCCTGGGTCGCATACGCCATGGCCTGTTGACCAAGTATGTTGACGTATGCCGGACGAGCGTGGCGCTCGTGGGAGACTACTCCCCTAGGACGGAGCGGATTCTGCCTAGGCAAAATCCATTCGGCAAGCCTTCTTTTGGAAAAAGATCTCAGCCGCGCTTGGCACGGTAAATGCGAAAACCCTGACCTTCTGCCTTGATTGCGCACACCCCAAGATGCTCTTCGATCAGCGGCTGATACTTCAGGAAACTGTTCGCAACCAAGCGAAGTTCGCCGCCTTTTGCCAGATGTTTGGCCGCTTTTCGTAGCAGGTTCTCGGTGGCGAAATAATCGGTGTGCACCCCGACGTGGAACGGCGGGTTGCTCAGAATCGCGTTCAGATTCATCGGAGCAGCGTCGATGCCATCACCGGTCAACACCTCGGCTTCCAGGCCATTGGCCGCCAATGTCAGGCGACTGCTGGCAGCGGCAAAGGCATCCACGTCGAGCATTGTCACCGTGTTATGCGGGTAGCGACGCTTGACCGCTGCCCCGAGCACACCCGCGCCACAACCGAAATCCAGCAAGTGACCGCTCGGCAACTTGTCCAGATGCTCCAGCAGCAATGCGGTACCGCGATCCAGCCGACCGTGGCTGAACACGCCCGGCAGGCTCACCACCTTGAGCGGGCCCTCAGCCAGCGGCACCTCGAAGACCTGCGCCAGGCTCTCCAGTTCTACCGGCTCGGGGGCGTTGGCCACCGTCACCAGCCACAACTGGCAGTGCCGCGCATTGTCGAGCTTGCGCGGTTTGCCGAACGGGTTCAGTTGCTTGGCCGCGCTTTCGATGCCGCCTTTCTTCTCCCCCACCAGGTACAACTCCTTGCCGGGCAAACGCGCCGCCACGGCATTGAGCAGGTAGTCGGTGAGGTCCTTGGACTTGGGCAGGAACACCACCGCGGTCTCGAACGAACGCTCGGGCACGTTCACACCGAACTGGCTGCGCTCGGCAAAACGTGCGTCCAGTGCGGCCTGGTCGCCGGCGTGCCAGCTCCAGCCATGGGCATTGGGCAGGCGGCCCAGCAGGTCGTCGGCGGGCAAGCCCACCAGCAGCACGTCGCCTTGAAAAAGTTCGGCCTGGCGAAGCAGTACTTCACTGCGCGGATCCATGGTCTGCTCCTTGAAAAGGGGCGCAGTTTATCAACTGACGACACGCAGCGGGGCGCCGCTGAAAAAGCCCTGAGCGTTTTCGATCAATTGGCCGACGATCCGCTGCCGCGCTTCGCGACTGCCCCATGCATTGTGTGGCGTAACGATCAACCGCGGGATATCGCCAGCCAGCAGCGGGTTGCCGTTCACCGGCGGTTCCACGCTCAATACATCGGTCGCCGCGCCGCCCAGGTGCCCACTGCGCAAGGCATCGGCCAAGGCCTGTTCGTTGATCAAGCCACCACGGGCGGTGTTGACGATAAACGCGCCGGGCTTGAGCAAGGCGAGTTCACGGGCACCGATAAAGTCGCGGGTGTGTTCGTTGAGCGGGCAGTGCAGGGTCAGCGCGTCGACCTGCGCCAGCAACTCATCCAGCGGCACGCGATCGGCGCGGGCCGGGCGGCCTGGAATCGCACCCAGGATCACGCGCATGCCAAAGGCTTCAGCCAGGCGCGCAACGGCACCGCCCAATTCACCATGGCCCAGCAGCCCGAGGGTTTTGCCTTCCAGTTCGACGATCGGGTAGTCCAGCAGGCAGAACTGCTTGGCTTGTTGCCAGTGCCCCGCCTGCACATCCCGTTGATAGTCGTTCAGGCGCGTCGCCAGGTTCAGCAGCAGCATGATCGTATGCTGCGCCACCGATGGCGTGCCGTAACCCTGGCAATTGCTCACGGTAACGCCGTGGGCGCGGGCGGCGGCGAGGTCGACGTTGTTGGTGCCGGTGGCGGTCACCAGGATCAGCTTCAGCTCGGGGCAGGCCGCCAGGGTCTCGGCATTCAGCGCGATCTTGTTGCTGATGGCCACCTGCGCGCCTTGCAGGCGTTCGATAATGTTTTCGGGTGTGGTCTGCTGGTGCAGGCTCAGTTCGCTGAAGAGTGCCTGCAACCCGCTGAGGTCCAGGTCCCCGAGGTCCAGGGAAGGGTGATCAAGGAAGACGGCGCGGCGATTGTTCGTCATCAACTGTACCTTTTGCGGCGGGATTCGAAGGCGTAATCTGCCGAGCCTATCAGATGAAATAATCAGTTACTTCCTGGAGTGTGCATGTACCTCACCGAGTTCTTGACCGTGGCACTGATTCACCTGTTGGCGGTGGCCAGCCCTGGCCCGGATTTCGCCGTGGTGGTACGTGAAAGCGTGACCCATGGCCGACGGGCCGGCACCTGGACGGCGTTGGGCGTCGGTTCGGCGATTTTCCTGCACGTGGGGTATTCGCTGCTGGGCATCGGCTTGATCGTGTCCCAGTCCATCGTGCTGTTCAATGCGCTGAAATGGGCGGCGGCGGCTTACCTGCTGTACATCGGCTTCAAGGCCCTGCGCGCCCAGCCGGCCAAGCCTGCCAGTGAAGAAGACCTGCACCTGGAAGCGGGCGAGCGCACCGCCCGTGGTGCGTTTACCTCGGGTTTTGTCACCAATGGCTTGAACCCCAAGGCCACGCTGTTCTTCCTGTCGCTGTTCACCGTGGTGATCAATCCCCACACGCCGTTGGCGGTCCAGGCCGGTTACGGCGTGTACCTGGCCGTGGCGACCGCGATCTGGTTTTGCCTGGTGGCCATGCTGTTCAGCCAGCAACGCGTACGCGCCGGTTTTGCACGCATGGGCCACTGGTTCGACCGCACCATGGGCGCGGTGCTGATTGCCATCGGTGTGAAGCTGGCCTTTACCAGCATGAAATAAGCCGGATGCTGGCTCAAAGCTAGCATTCATTGGGTTCTGCAAATCATTCCTTTGGCTGATTTGGCTGAAACATAAGCGCTCTAAAGTGCAGATGTTTCAGCCAAGACCGTGCAGTCAGATAAGGGATTCGTATGTTGCAGACTCGTGTTATCCCGCCCGCCGAAGGCGCCTACCAATACCCGCTGTTGATCAAACGCCTGTTGATGTCCGGGACACGCTACGAGAAGACCCGGGAAATCGTCTACCGCGACCAGTTGCGCTACACCTATCCGACGCTGATCGAGCGCGTCGCCCGCCTGGCCAATGTGCTGACCGAGGCCGGGGTCAAGGCCGGTGATACCGTGGCCGTGATGGACTGGGACAGCCACCGCTACCTGGAATGCATGTTTGCCATTCCGATGATTGGTGCGGTAATCCACACCATCAACGTGCGCCTGTCCCCGGAACAGATTCTGTACACCATGAACCACGCCGAGGACCGCTTTGTGCTGGTCAACAGCGAGTTCGTGGGGCTCTACCAGGCCATCGCCGGCCACCTCACCACCGTCGACAAAACCCTGCTGCTCACCGACGGCGCGGACAAAACCGCCGAGCTGCCGAACCTGGTGGGTGAGTACGAAACATTGCTCGCGGCGGCGAGCCCCCGCTACGACTTCGAGGATTTCGACGAAAACTCCGTCGCCACCACCTTCTACACCACCGGCACCACGGGCAATCCCAAGGGCGTGTACTTCACCCACCGCCAACTGGTGCTGCACACCATGGGCGTGGCGACCATCATGGGCAGCGTCGACAGCGTGCGGCTGTTGGGCACCAACGACGTCTACATGCCGATCACCCCGATGTTCCACGTGCACGCCTGGGGCCTGCCGTATGTGGCGACCATGCTCGGCCTGAAGCAGGTTTATCCAGGCCGCTACGACCCCGAATACCTGGTGGAGCTGTGGCGCAAGGAGAAGGTCACCTTCTCCCATTGTGTGCCGACCATCCTGCAAATGGTGCTCAACGCCAAGGCCGGCCAGGGCGTGGATTTCGGCGGCTGGAAAATCGTCATCGGTGGCAGCGCCCTCAATCGCTCACTGTATGAAGCCTCCAAGGCCCGCGGGATCCAACTGACAGCGGCGTACGGCATGTCCGAGACCGGGCCGCTGGTGTCCTGCGCCCATCTCAATGAAGAACTGATGGCCGGCACCGAAGACGAGCGCACCACCTACCGCATCAAGGCCGGCGTGCCCGGCCCATTGGTGGAAGCGGCGATCATCGATGGCGAGGGCAACTTCCTGCCCGCCGACGGTGAATCCCAGGGCGAGCTGGTGCTGCGCGCGCCATGGCTCAGCGAAGGCTATTTCAACGAGCCGCAGAAGGGCGCCGAGCTGTGGGCCGGCGGCTGGATGCACACCGGCGATGTGGCCACCCTCGATGCCTTCGGCGTGATCGATATTCGCGACCGCATCAAGGACGTGATCAAGACCGGCGGCGAGTGGATCTCCTCCCTGGCGCTGGAAGACCTGGTCAGCCGTCACCCGGCGGTACGCGAAGTAGCGGTGGTGGGGATTGCCGACCCGCAGTGGGGCGAGCGCCCGTTTGCGTTGCTGGTGGTGCGTGATGGCCATGTGATAGGGGCCAAGGAGCTCAAGGAACATCTCAAGCCATTCGTGGAATTGGGCCACCTGAGCAAGTGGGCGATTCCAAGCCAGATCGCCGTTGTTACGGAAATTCCCAAGACCAGTGTCGGCAAGCTCGACAAAAAACGTATCCGTATCGACATCATTGAATGGCAGGCCAACAACAGCACCTTCCTCTCTACCCTCTGACGCTGCTTGCCGTGCCCTCGCGGGCACGGCAGCGCTCTAGTCCAAGCCTTCACTTGTGATTTGCCAATTTTCAGCCATCCTTCCGTCGCTGACCTTCGTCAGCATGGCGAAAAGGACTGTGGCAGACGGGTTGGTGATGCAAATCACACTTTAGAGGGATCAAGCGGTACCCCCTGCTGGCTATAGTTCATCCCAGAGTTTTTCAAGGTGCGGTGCTGTGAGCCCGGCGGGTTCATGTGTTCGCCCGGCATTGGAATCGTTGTATTCCGGCCGTTACAAGCCCTTGGAAACGACTCACTGCCATAACAATAATGCACATGGAGTAGCGTCGATGATCTCAGCAAACCAGTTCTGGCGCCGGGCAAAACTGCCCTTGGCCGTCAGCCTCGCCTCTACGCTCGCCGGGCCTGCATTCGGCGTCAGTTTCAACATCGGTGAAATCGAAGGCAGCTTTGACTCGTCCCTGTCGGTCGGGGCCAGTTGGTCGACGGCGGGTCGAAATAAAGACCTGATCGGTGCCAACAACGGTGGCAGGGGGTTGTCGCAAACCTCGGATGACGGTCACCTGAACTTCGACAAAGGTGATTCCTTCTCGAAGATCTTCAAAGGCATTCATGACCTTGAGTTGAAATACGGCGACACCGGCGTTTTTGTCCGGGGCAAGTACTGGTATGACTTCGCGCTGCAAAACGAAGACCTGGACTTCAAGAATGTCAGCAACAACAACCGCAAAGAGGGCGCCAAGTCTTCTGGCGGGCAGATTCTCGATGCATTCATCTATCACAACTACACCATTGCTGATCTGCCAGGTAACGTGCGGTTCGGCAAGCAGGTGGTGAGTTGGGGTGAAAGTACCTTTATTGGTGGCGGTATCAACTCCATCAACCCGATCGACGTGTCCGCATTCCGTCGTCCCGGGGCCGAGATCAAGGAAGGCCTGATCCCGGTCAACATGTTCTATGTGTCGCAGACGCTGACCGATAACTTGTCGGCAGAAGCGTTCTATCAGTTGGAGTGGGACCAGACGGTGACCGACAACTGCGGGACGTTCTTCTCGCAGCCGGATGTGGTTTCCGATGGTTGTAACAACAACTTGCGGGTGCTGAACAAGCGCTCGACCATTCCAGGCGCTGCACTGCCTACCCTCAACGCCCTGGGCGTGGATGTGAACAACGAAGGTGTGCTGGTGCGCCGTGGGCCGGACCGTGACGCCCGCGACAGCGGCCAGTTCGGCGTGGCGATGCACTACAACTTCGAGCCGCTGGATACCGAGTTCGGCGCCTACTTCATGAACTACCACAGCCGTGCGCCGATCTTCAGTGCTCAAGGCGCTCCAGCTTCGGCCTACACGCGGCCTCTGGGGCCTTTGGGAGCACTGCGGCCGCTGATTGTCGCGGGCAGTTCCAATTACTTCATCGAATACCCTGAAGACATTCGTCTTTACGGCTTGAGCTTCTCCACCACGCTGCCTACCGGTACTGCCTGGAGCGGTGAGTTGAGCTATCGGCCAAATGCGCCAGTACAGTTAAGCACCACCGACATTCTTTATGCGGGTGTCACGCCGATTCCGGGCTACGGGAATGCCTCGGTGCTGAAGGGCACGCCAGGCCAGGATCTGCATGGCTACAATCGCAAGGAAGTGACGCAGTTCCAGACCACCTTTACGCACTTCTTTGATCAGGTCATGGGCGCCAGTCGTTTGACCACGGTCGGTGAAATTGGCGTGACCCACGTCGGTGGCCTGGAAAGCAAATCCGACGCACGTTATGGCCGAGATCCGGTCTTCGGTCCTGGCACGCTGCCAGGCGGGTTCTGTAACGCCCTTAACAACTCGACGGCCAACGGCGCCGGTCTGCCGAACGCCGCTGGCCTGAACACCAACTGCAACAACGACGGCTACACCACGGCCACCTCCTGGGGCTATCGCGCTCGTGCCATCTGGGAGTACCCGGACGTCTTCGCCGGTGTAAACCTCAAGCCCAACGTGGCGTGGTCCCATGACGTCAAAGGCTACTCGCCAGGTCCTGGCGGCAACTTTGAAGAGGGGCGCAAGGCCGTCAGCCTGGGTGTCGATGCCGAGTACCAGAACACCTACACCGTCAGCCTCAACTACACCAACTTCTTTGGCGGCAAATTCACCACGGTGGATGACCGTGACTTTATCGCCTTGAGCGCTGGCGTGAACTTCTAAGCACACTCTCTTTAAGCAGTATGTTTTAAGGAAGAACCAGAACATGAAAATAACTAAAAATCTGTTGCAGGTGGGTGTGCTGGGGCTGTCGATCATGGCGGGTAGCGTCATGGCGGCGGTCTCGGCGGATGAAGCCGCCAAGCTCGGCACGACCCTGACCCCGATGGGCGCTGAAATGGCCGGTAACGCGGCCGGCACCATCCCTAAATGGTCGCCGCTGCCAACCAACGCCGGTGCCGTGGATGCCCGTGGCTTCCTGGCCAACCCGTACGCCAGCGAACAACCGCAATTCACCATCACCGCGCAGAACGTCGAGCAGTACAAGGACAAGCTGGCACCGGGGCAGTACGCGATGTTCAAGCGCTACCCCGACACCTTCAAGATGCCGGTCTACCCGACCCATCGCGGCGCCACGGTGCCAGCTGATGTGTTCGCCGCCATCAAGAAAAACGCCACCAGCACCAACCTGGTGTCCGGCGGCAACGGCCTGGAAAACTTTGAAACCGCCGTACCGTTCCCGATTCCGAAAAGCGGCGTTGAAGTGATCTGGAACCACATCACCCGCTATCGCGGCGGCAGCGTGACCCGCCTGGTGACCCAGGCCACGCCGCAAACCAACGGCTCGTTCAGCCTGGTGTACTTCCGCGATCAGTTCGTGTTCCGCGACAAGATGAAGGACTACGACCCGAAAAACCCGGGCAACATCCTGTTCTACTTCAAACAGCAAGTGACTGCGCCGGCACGTCTGGCCGGTGGTGTGCTGCTGGTGCACGAAACCCTCGACCAGGTGAAAGAGCCGCGTTCGGCGTGGGTCTACAACGCCGGCCAGCGTCGTGTGCGCCGGGCACCGCAAGTGTCGTATGACGGCCCGGGTACCGCCGCCGACGGCCTGCGTACCTCCGACAACCTCGACATGTTCAACGGTGCACCGGACCGCTACGACTGGAAACTGGAAGGCAAGAAGGAACTGTACATCGCCGAAAACAGCTACAAGCTTGACGATCCGAAGCTCAAGTATGTCGACATCATCAAGGCCGGCCACATCAACCAGGACCTGGCGCGCTACGAGCTGCGCCGCGTGTGGCATGTGGTTGCAACCCTGAAGGAAGGCCAGCGCCATATCTACGCCAAGCGTGACTTCTTCATCGACGAAGACACCTGGCAAGCCGCGGTCATCGACCACTACGACGGTCGTGGCCAGCTGTGGCGCGTGGCGGAAGCCCATGCCGAGAACTACTACGACAAGCAAGTGCCGTGGTACGCCCTCGAAACCCTCTACGACCTGCAGTCCGGCCGCTACCTGGCACTGGGCATGAAGAACGAAGAGAAACAGGCCTATGACTTCGGTTTCACCGCCACCACCAGCGACTTCACCCCGGCGGCTCTGCGCCAGGATGGTGTTCGCTAACTTGCTGTAAACGAGGCCGCATCCTCGAAGAAGCCCCGACTGGTTCGGGGCTTTTTTTGGCCGGACCACCGTGGCGAGGGAACTTGCTCCCGCAGGGATGCGTAGCAGCCCCAAAAACGGGAGCGCTGCGCACTCCAGCGGGAGCAAGCTCCCTCGCCACAGAGTGTCGGTCGTTACAGAAGAAGTCCGGATATTTTTTGTTGTAGTCTTTTTCAGACAAATGTTGCAAAGATCTACAAAGCTGCCGCTTTTACCGCTAGTCTGCGGACATCTGCAATGCCGACAACAGCCTTCTACAAGAGCCCGGCGATGACTGATCTGTCCCGAATTCAAGGGCCTGCCAGCGCGGTGATTCCGACCCTGGAAGGGCGCTTCTATCGACCCCCACTGCCTGACGGCTATGTGTTGCGACCGCGCCTGTGCGAACGGCTGAGTGAAGGTTTGGCCGGGCGTCTGTTGCTGGTCAGCGCCCCGGCCGGGTTCGGCAAGAGTTCGCTGGCGGTGGAGTTCTGCCAGAGCCTGCCGGCCCACTGGCAAAGCCTGTGGCTGGGGCTCAGTCCTCGCGATAATGACCCGGGACGTTTCCTTGAACGCCTGCTCGACGGCTTGCAGCAATACTTCCCGCAGTTGGGCGCCCAATCCCTGGGCCTGCTGAAAATGCGCCAGCGTCACCAACCCTTCGCCTTTGAAGAATGGCTCGACGGCCTGCTGGATGAGCTGACGGTGCACCTGTCGACCCAGGCGCCGCTGTTGCTGGTGCTGGATGACTACCATCTGGCCCAGGGCCCGGTACTCGACCGCTGCCTGCAATTTTTCCTCAATCATCTGCCCGACGGCCTGCTGGTGCTGGTCACCAGCCGCCAGCGTCCCGACTGGCACCTGGCCCGCCTGCGCCTGTCCCGGCATTTGCTGGAACTGCACGAGCAGGACCTGCGCCTGACTCATGGCGAATCCCTGGCCCTGCTGGATCGCCACAGCAGTTCATTGCGTGGTGAAGCCCTGGATAACCTGATCCGGCGCAGCGAAGGCTGGGTGGCCGGCCTGCGTTTCTGGCTGCTGGCGGCTTCCGAGGCCGGCAGCGAAGGTACGCTGCCCCAGGGTTTGCACGGCGGGGAAGGGCTGATCCGCGATTACCTGCTCGAAGAGGTCATCGACTGCCTGCCCTCGGAAGTCCAGGCGTTCCTCTACGACACCGCGTCCCAGGAGCGCTTTTGCAGCGAGCTGTGCGACGCCGTGCGCGAGGCCCACGACAGCACGGAAATCCTGCGCTACCTGCAAGCCCACCAGGTATTCCTGGTGCCGCTGGACGAGCAGGGCCATTGGTACCGTTATCACCATCTGTTTTCCGACCTGCTGCGCACCCGGCGCGCGAGCAATGCCGTGTTGCCGGCAGCCAGCCTGCACCTGCGGGCCTGCCGCTGGTTCAATGCCCAGGGCTTGATCGACGAGGCAGTGGAGCAGGCGCTGCGTGCGGGTCACCTGGATGTGGCGGCAAACCTGGTGCAGAACCTGTCCGAAGAGCAACTGCTGGCGGAGCAGAATGTCGGCATGCTGCTGCGCTGGAAAATGGACTTGCCCGACAGTTTGCTGATGAGTACGCCACGCCTGATCGTGCTCTACAGCTGGGCGTTGGGCCTGGCCTGCCAGCTGGATGCGGCGCAGGAACTGGCCAGCCACCTCAGCCGTTTTTTACCGGCCCCGTCGGCCACCGCGCAAAAGTCGATGCTGGCGCAATGGCTGGCCCTCAGCGGGATTATTGCCCGGGGCCGTGGTGATCGTGAGCTGACCCAGTCGTATTGCAGCGAGGCTCTGGAAAGCCTGCCGCACAAACGCTATGGCCAGCGGTTGATGTGCCTGTCGACCCTGTCCAACCTGGCCATTGTCGACGCCGACCTGTGGCGCGCCCGCGGCCTGAACCGCGAATCCCTGGAGTTGGCGCAGCGGGTCGGCAATCCATTGTTCGAAGCGCTGGCCCATTACGACCGAGCGCGTGTACTGCAGGCCCGTGGCGAGATCCTGCGGTCGCTGGATGAAGTGCGCCAGGGCCTGCAACGTTTGCAAGGCCTGGCGCCGCAACGGCTGTACGCAGTGCGCGCGCGCCTGGCGTTGTACGAAGGCTATTTGCTGCTGATGCGCTGCCAGCCTGAAGCCGGGCTCGCTCGGCTGCGTGCCGGATTGACGGAGGCGCGAGCCTGTCGGGATATCAGCGTGTTGATCGGCCACTGTGTGATCGCCAGCTTCGAAGGTCGCCGTGGCGACTTCTCCGTGGCCTTTGCCGAATTGGCCGAGGCCGAGCGCTTGATGCATATCTGGGACGTGCCGCCGATTTTCTATCTGGCGATGATCACCCTGGTCAAATGCGAGCTATGGCTGGCTCAGGGGCGCACCGACCTGGCCGATGCCTGGCTGACGCGGCTGGGGCAAACCTACAACGGTGAACAGGCCGCTGCCGCACCGGAGTTCCACCCGCACCTGCCGCAACATATCGAGTTGCAACAGGCGGCACTCGACGCCATCCGTCATCAGCCGGCGGCTTCACTGCAACGGCTCGACGAACTGGCACGCCAGGCCCATAACAGCGGCCGGCAGATGATCAGCCTGATGGCGCTGACCCAGCAGGCACTGTTACTGCTGGACGGTGGCCAGGAAGCCCAGGCCCGCCCGGTGTTTGCCCGCGCGCTTGAAGCGGCTGCCGGTGGCGCGATGCAACCTTTCCAGCGCCTGTTGGAACGCTATCCCGAGTGGACGCGGGAGCAGCTGTCTCGGGATCCCCATGGACTGTTGAACCAGGGCCTGCTGGCACTCTTGCCGGATGTTGCAGTAGTTGAAACCCCACACACACTGGAGACCCTGAGCACCCGTGAACTGGCGGTGCTGCACCTGATCGCACAGGGTTGTTCAAACCAGGAGATCAGCAATCAGCTGTTTATCTCCCTGCACACCGTGAAAACCCACGCCAGCCATATCAACAGCAAGCTCGGGGTGGAGCGGCGCACACAGGCGGTGGCGCGGGCGCAGGAGATGGGATTGCTGGGGTAGAAACCTGGATCAATGGGATCGAAAGCCCCAGACGATTTCCACCACGCGGGCTGCCACCAGTACATAGATCAGGATAAGCAGCAGCTGAAGGACCAGGTGATAACGCAGCTTGGCGAGCCGGCGGATGCCATCGCTCACATTCAGCACCATCAGCAAGCTTGAGACCACGATCAAGCCCCACCCGGCCACGCTTGACGCCAGGATGCCGAGGAACAGCTCATGTTTCCCGGCCAGTGCGTTGGTGCCCGCAGCAAACAACAGCGCGCATACCAGCAGGTTCTTCACATTGTCGAAGACCTGGGTGCTGAAGTCATTCTCCAGCAGTTGCTGATACCACTTCCAGAATGTGCGCATGGCTCGATCCCCTGGATCAATGTTTACCGCACGGCGGGGCACTCACTCGATGACTTGTCGGCGGCCTGGCTGAGCAGCGCGGCAAACCGCTTGACGTTGTTTTGCTGCGCGATCACCAGGTCATCAATGGTCGGGCCGGATGGCGACTGCACCACCGTGCGACACGTCAGCGGCGTGCGTTCGTCCGTGCCCGTCTGGCGAAGCCGCCATTTGACGTCGAGCAGGGCGTACTGCCCGGGGATCGAGTCAAAGCGCTGGACCTCAATGCGCACCGCCAGGTTTTTCCGGCTGCTGGCGAGTTGATCCACCAGCGCGCTGCGCAACTCATCCACCAGGCTGGCAGCCCACCATTGCGTCTCGAGAATGGCCACGCCGCTGTCACCCTGGCGGATGACAATCTGTGGCCTGTCGACCTGTGGCGGGACCGTGATGCTTTCAATCCGGATCTCGCCCCCCGCGGCCAATGACGCATTGCTGCGCTGCACCGGCGTCAGGGTATGAAATTGAATGGGCTCACTGCGGCACGCCGTCAGCAGCAGCAACCCGGTGAGCAGCGTGATCTTCAGCGGCAAAGCCATGGTGGTTGCTCCTGTGGTCATTTGCGCGGTGGCCCTTGCAGGTCGGAGGGCGCGGCGTTGTCGGGGCGACCGCGAATCAGTGATTCGGGATGGCGTGCCAGGTAGTCCGACAGCTCTCGCAGGGAGCGCGACATGCGGCTCAGTTCGTCCAGGGTCTGGGTCAACTGTTCCCGTTGCGGCGAATCCTCGGCCAGGGTCGAACTGGCGGATTGCAGGGTTTTACTCACGTCGGCCAGCGTGTTTTGCACCCCCGGCAGTGTCTTGGCGTTGAACTGGCCGAGACCCTTGCGCAGTTCCACCAGGCTGCCGTCGAGGTTGCCGGCAATTCGCTCGATCGGCAGCTGGTTGATCTTGTTGACGATGCCTTCGAGTTTTTCCTGCAGTTGTTCCAGGTTGCCGGGGATGGTCGGAATACTGACGGGGCGCAGGTTCGGGTCAAACACGACTTTGTCGGCCTTGGGGAAGAAGTCCAGGGCGATATAGAGCTGGCCAGTGAGCAGGTTGCCGCTGCGGGCCTGGGCGCGCAGGCCGTGTTCGATGAAGCTGCCCATCAGGCGCACACCGCCGGCTTCGTCGTTGGGGTCATGCTTCAAGACCGTGAGCATTTTGGTGTTGGCTTCGCCGAGGCGCTGCGGGTAGATCACGATGCCGACGTTGACCGGGAAGCTGCGTTTTTTCTCGTCGAAATCCAGGTTGATCGACACCACTTTGCCGAATTCGATACCCAGGAACTCCACTGGCGCACCCACCGTAAGCCCGCGCAAGGCCTGGTCGAACCGCAGGTTCAGGTATTGCGCCTTGCCATTGGGCGGGGCCAGCGCGGTTTGCTGGTCGGCGAACAGTTCATAGGAGTGTTCTTCGTCGGCCGGCTTGTCGTTGGGGCTGTAGGGCGGGGCGAGGAAGGCGATGCCGCCCACCAGCATGGACGACAAGGATTCGGTTTTCAGCGCAAACCCGTTGGCGCCGACACTCACATCAATCCCGCTGGCGTTCCAGAACCGGGTGTTCTCGGTGACGTAGGCGTCATTGGGTGCATGCACGAACACGTCGATGTTCACGCCCTTGCCGTCAGCGTCCAGGGCATAGGCCACCACCTGGCCAACGGGAATCTTGCGGTAGTACACGGGGGAGCCGATATCCAGCGAACCCAGGTCCTGGGTGTGCAGCGTGAAGCGCTTGCCCGGTTCGCCATAGGTAATGGGCGGCGGGTTTTCCAGGCCGGTGAACCGGTTGGCGCGGGTATCGGACTGGCCGATATCGGCGCCGATGTAATCCCCGGAGAGCAGCGTGTCGATACCGGAAACGCCACCGGCGCCGATACGTGGGCGCACCACCCAGAACTGCGAGTCTTCACGGGTGAAGCTTTCAGCCTGTTTGGACAGTTTGATCGTGGCGTTGACGCTTTTCTGATCGTCGCTCAACTCCACGTCAGTCACCTGGCCGATCACCACGTTGCGGTATTTCACGTCGGTCTTGTTGGCGGTCAGGCCGCTGCCGGTCTTGAAGGTAATGGTAATGCTCGGCCCTTGCTGAAGGATGCTGTGCACCACCAGCGAAATGCCCACCAGCACCGCGACAATCGGCACGATCCACACCAGCGAGACGCTGAAGCGCCGCGTCTTGATCGCAGGCGAGCCCGCAGGCTGCGGTTTGTCAGTGGTTTGCGACGCCATCCGGCATCTCCTCGTTGTGTGGGTTTTCCCAGATCAGGCGCGGGTCGAAACTCATGGCCGAGAGCATGGTGAAAACCACCACCAGGCCAAAGAACAGAATGCCCAGGCGCGGCTCGATGGTGCCCAGGGCCTGGAACCGCACCAGGGCGGCCACCAAGGCCACCACGATCACATCCAGCATCGACCAGTAGCCAATCACTTCGACGAAGCGAAACAGCTTCGAGCGCTCCTTGCGCGCCCACTGGTTATTGCGCTGCACAGTGACCAGCAGCAACGTCAATGCGACGAACTTGATACCCGGCACCGCGATGCTGGCGATGAAAATGATCAGGGCGATGTCCCAGGCGCCGTGCTGCCAGAACTCCAGCACGCCGCTCATGATGGTGCTGTCGGCGCCTGAGCCGAGCATCGAGGTGTTCATCACCGGCAGTAAGTTGGCGGGCACGTAAAACGCCAGCGCCGTCAGCATATAGGCCCAGGTACGGGTCAGCGAATGGACCTTGCGCCGGTGCAGCGGCGCGCCGCAACGCTCGCATTCGTCGGGCGCGGTGCTGACGTCGCAAGCCTGGCCGCAGCTGTGGCACAGGCACAGGTTCAGCTCGCTGGCGGTCGGTGGACGGCTCATAAGATGTCCCACAGGTCGCGAATATCACGCCCGGCAATGCGGATCAGCAACAGGCTGAGGGCGGCCAGGGCAAACAGGCCGGTGCCGGGCAATACATCCAGCATGCCGGCGAGTTTGAACACCGCCACCATGGCGCCCAGCAGGCAGACTTCGAGCATGCTCCAGGGCCGAAGCGCTTCGAGCCAGCGCATGCACAGCTTGAACGCCGGCGAGCGTTGGCCCTTCATCGCAAAGCCCAGCACCCAGATCAACAGCAGCAACTGGAACACCGGCGCGATGATGATGGAAATCGCCGCCACCAGCGCGATGAAGGTGATCGGGCCCTGGGCCAGTGCGACCACCGAATCCCATAACGTGGCGCTGCTTTTCAGGCCTTGCAGGCTGATGCTCATCACCGGGTAGAAGTTGGCGAAAATCCACAGCACGGTGGCGGTCAGGGTCAGGGCCAGGCGTTGTTCCACCGACAGCCCGTTATAACGCTGGAGTACACCTGCGCAGCGGGTGCAAAGGGTCTTCTGATGTTTGGCGAGCGTGACTTTTTCGTACACGCAATCGCAGTGTTCGCAGATGATCAATGGGCTGAGGGTCGCCATAAGTCCCACTCCATGCGCTATACGTTGCGCGTTGTATGACTGGCGCCAGAGTAGCTTAGCAGTTGCCGGGTTTGACAGCCGTGCGCTCGCGAGCGCTTTCGGATCGGGTGCAGGGTCGAACATACTGTGCGCCAGAATGCAGTACAAAAGAGTGTGCCTTTGAATTTGCAGGAATACCCATGAATATTCAGTCTCCCGCGCTGATCCGCGAAACGTTCCCGGTAGGCCCGTTGCAGTGCAACTGCACGATCATCGGCGACCCCGTCACCAAAAAAGCCATCGTCGTCGACCCGGGCGGCAACCATGAGCTGATCCTGGCGCGCCTCGATGCGCTGGGCCTGAAAGTGGTCAGCATTATTCACACCCACGCTCATCTCGATCACTTCCTGGCCTCCGGGCAGTTGAAGGAAAAAACCGGCGCTACCCTGCACCTGCACAAGGAAGACCAGTTTCTGTGGGACAACCTGGAAATGCAGTGCCAGATGTTCCGCGTGCCTTACACGCCAGTGCCGTCGCCGGATCGTTGGCTGGAGGATGAAGAAGAGCTGGCCTGTGGTTGCGGGGTTGCCTTGCATACACCTGGACACACACCCGGCTCGATGAGTTTCTGGTTCGCCGATGCGAAGTTGCTGATTGCCGGCGATACCCTGTTTCGGCGCGGCGTGGGCCGTACGGATTTGTGGGGCGGTGACCAGGCGATCATCGTGCGCTCGATCAAGCAACGGCTCTACACTCTGGATGAAGCGGCGGTGGTGGTGACAGGGCACGGTCCGGATACGCGCCTGGGAGATGAAATGCGTGAGAATCCGTTTGTCCGCGCGTGAAGGAAAATGTGGGTAGTTTTTCGGATACCAAGTGGCAACTATCAGACGAAACATATAGAGAAAATGACAATTACCGTTCAGGAAGTCTCTGCTAGGGTTTGAGTGTGGCCGGGCTTGTGTGGAGATGGAATTTTTACCGTTTGTCGTGTTCCAAGCTCGGCACAGGTCCAATGCCAATGTCCTCTGCATCACCGAATGCAAAAGTAGGAGCTTCCTTCATGTTCACTTCTCGTCGTCTGCTTGTTGTTGCTACTGCCGTAGCCCTGTTGTCGGGCTGCGCTTCACCTAATCCTTATGACGGCAGCCAGGCACAGGGTGGTGGCTCTTCCGGTGTGAGCAATACCGCCAAGTATGGTGGCCTGGGCGCCCTGGCTGGTGCGTTGGCGGGTGCAGCCATCGACCACAACAACCGCGGCAAGGGTGCGCTGATCGGCGCTGCCGTCGCCGGTATCGGTGGTGCGGGCTACGGTTACTACGCCGACCAGCAGGAAAAGAAACTGCGTGCCAGCATGGCCAACACCGGTGTCGAAGTGCAGCGCCAGGGCGACCAGATCAAGCTGATCATGCCGGGTAACATCACCTTCGCCACCAACTCGGATGCGATCTCCAGCAGCTTCTACACGCCGCTGAACAACTTGGCGAACTCGCTGAAGCAGTTCAACCAGAACACCATCCAGATCGTTGGCTACACCGACAGCACCGGCAGCCGCCAGCTCAACATGGACCTGTCCCAGCGTCGTGCGCAGAGCGTGGCCAATTACCTGACCTCCCAAGGTGTCAGCCCGACCAACCTGAGTGCCCGCGGTGCCGGCCCGGATAACCCGATCGCCAGCAACGCCGACGTCAATGGCCGTGCCCAGAACCGTCGTGTGGAGGTCAACCTGGGCCCGATCCCTGGCCAGCAGTACGGTCAGCCGGCCGCCCAGCAGCAACAGGCGCCGCAGCAGAACAACCAGTTCCAGGGCAACCCGTACCAGCAGTACCAGTAACCTGTAGTCAATAAAAAGGGCGCCGTGCAATCCATGCACGGCGCCCTTTTTTGTGGCTGACGATAAATCAGTCGATGTATTCGAACAGCTTCACGATCTTCTGTACGCCGGACACACTTTGTACCAAGTTGGCGGCGCGGGTGGCTTCTGCCTGGGTCAGCAGGCCCATCATGTAGACGATGCCGTTGTCGGTGACGATCTTGATCCGAGAGCCGGGAATGGCGCTGTCGGTCAGCATCTGGGTCTTGATCTTGGTGGTCAGCAGGGCGTCGTTGCTGATTGCCAGCAGGGTGATCGGGTCCATCACCTGCAGTTCGTTGTGAACTTTCTTGACCCGCTGCACAGTGGCGGCAGCTTGTTCAGCCTGGGCCTTCAAGTCGGCACGCGGGGTTTGGCCGGTGAGCAGCACCACGCCGTTGAAGCTGACGACCACGATGCGCGACGCGCCGTTGCCCAGGTCTGGAGCGGCCTTGGACACGTTGACGGAAACCTTGGTCTCGATCAGTGAGTCATCGATTTTGCTGCCGAAAGTGCGGGTGCCTTTATCGTCCTGGATGGGCGTGTCGCGGCTCGCTTCGATTACCGAGCTGCAGCCGCTGATGCCTAGGCACAGCGTGATTGCCAATAGGCTAAGGCGTTTAACGGTCATTCTTCACTCCCGAACAGTTGGCTGTCGATCAGATCGCACAGGCAGTGGATCGCCAGCAGGTGGACTTCCTGGATACGTGCGGTGACATTGGCCGGGACGCGGATTTCCACGTCTTCGGGCAACAGCAGCGAGGCCATGCCGCCGCCGTCGCGTCCGGTCAATGCTACGACAATCATTTCACGATCATGTGCGGCCTGGATCGCTTGAATAATATTCGCCGAGTTACCGCTGGTGGAGATCGCCAGCAGGACGTCCCCCGGCTGGCCAAGGGCGCGAATCTGTTTGGAGAAGATTTCGTTGTAGCTGTAGTCGTTGGCGATCGAGGTGATCGTCGAGGTGTCGGTGGTCAGGGCGATGGCCGGCAGGCTCGGGCGCTCACGCTCGAAGCGGTTGAGCAGCTCGGAGGAGAAATGCTGGGCATCGCCGGCCGAACCGCCGTTGCCGCACGAAAGCATTTTGCCTTCGTTGAGCAAGGCGTTGACCATGACCTGACTGGCTTGCTCGATGTGCGGTGCAAGTACGTCCATCGCCTGTTGCTTGGTATCGATACTGGCCTGGAAAAGCTGGCGAATTCGGGATTGCATGTCCATCTGTGTGACCTTAAGTAGCGCGGCTGTTTGGCACAGGAATGTGCAGCCCGCAAAGCAAAGAGCAAAAGTGTGCGGTGTAGATGTCCTGCGAATCAGCTGTCAAAGGCATCTTGCAGCCAGTTCAGATCGGCTGTTCCCCGGGGAGTGCTTTCTATGGCAACCACATCGAAACGGCAGGGATGATCGGCCCAGCGACGCTCCTTGAGCAGGAAAAACTGCGCGGCGAGTATCAACTTCTGGCGCTTGCGCCCGTCGATACTGGCGAGCGCGCCACCCCATTGTGCGTGTTTTCTGTAGCGGACTTCGACAAATACTACTGTATCGCCGTCAAGCATGACCAGATCAAGCTCGCCGCGTTTGCATAACCAGTTCTGCGCCAGGAGGCGCAGACCTTGTTGTTGCAGGTACTCGAGAGCTTGAAGTTCGGCGTCCTTGCCGCTTTGTGCGCTTGACCGCTCGGGCATCAGCGCGGGGTATCAGGCAGGCGCTGGATCTCGCCACCGACGAACTTCGCCCATGGCATCTGGCGGTCGACACGCTGATTGGCGCTGACACCCAGGTTGCCCGACAGGCCGTCGACACGAGTGTCCGGCAGTGCCTTGAGCTGCCCCAGGCGCGGCGCCAGGCGGTAGGCATCCACACCCATCGCGTACAGGCGGCCAAGGCTGCCGTTGGCTTGTGGCCATTGGGCGGCGACCTGGTTGCGCAGCGGGTCGGTGGTGTTCAGCAGCCAAGGGGTTTCGCAGAACATCACGTTGGTCATGTCCAGGTACTGGTTCTTGTCGCCACTGGCGCTGAACACGTGGGACGTCGCATACACCGGCACGTCGCCAGCGTATTGGAAGTTCAGGGTCGGCTTGATCTGCTGGGCCAGTTGCGGAGTCACGGCCAGGAAGATGAACTCGATGTCCTGGCGGCGCGATGGCTGGGCGGAAACATCCGAACCTACCGTGCTTTGCAGGCTCTTGGCGCGGCCTTCGCTCTTGCGCAGCTGGAACAGGTCGGCAATCTGCTGGGCCAGGGCTACCGGCTGGTCAACGTACTCGACGCCCACCACGGTGCCGCCATTGGCTTCCCAATCCTGACGGAATGCCTTGTAGACGCGCTCGCCCCATTCGCCTTTCGGCACCATGGCGGCGGCGCGGTGCAGGCCATCGGCGCGAGCACGACGGGACACTTCACGTGCTTCGTCTTCAGCGGCCAGGCCAAACTGGAACAGTTGCGCCGGGTTCTGGTCGGCTTCGCTGTAGTTCAGGGCCAGGGTGGTGATCGGCAATTGCGGGCGTGCGCTGAGTTGCTTGACCAGCGGTTTCTCCAACGGGCCGACCACCAGTTGCACGCCGGAGGCCTGGGCCTTGGCGTAGAAGTCGTCGATGGAGGTCAGGCGCGAGCTGTCGTAGAACTCGATCACCGGCGGCTTCTGCCCGGCTTGTTCAGCCTGGTAGTGCGCGGCCATGAAGCCTTCGCGCAGCGCCTTGGCAACGCCGGCCAGCGGACCTTCCTGCGGCAGCAGCAGGGCGATCTTGTTCAGCGGCTGGCTGGCCAGCTCCTTGAGCTTGGTCAGCGGCTGCGGCAATTGCGAGGCTGCCGGGTGGCCAGGGTTCTGGGCGCGCCAGGTGTCGATGGCCGCCTGCTGTTGCTCCAGAGTGCCGGCGCCCTTGACTGCCTGGGCCAGGCTGATCCAGCCGTCCAGCGTCGGGTTGCCGCTGGCTTGCAGCTGATCGGCAGGCAAGGCGGCAATCAGTGCCCAGATGGCTTCGTGGTTGCTGTTGTAGGCATCGCCCGTCAGCAGCGGGGCCATGGCGACGCGCTCGCGGGCGGCGGCCAGGGTCTGGCCGTCGGCCTCATAGGCGCGGGCATGCACGGTGCCCGTGCGGATCTGCTGTTCAGGCGGCAGTTCCTTGAGGCTTTGCAGGCTCGGGTGATTCAAGGCCGTCAACGCTGCCTTGGGCTGGTTGCGGGCCATCGCCAGTTCAGCCGACAGGGTGCTGGCAAATACCTGCGCCGCCGGTTTCAGGACGTCCAGTGGCACCTGGGCAAGAATCTGCGCCGAGCGTCCCGGATTGTTTTGGTGGAACGCCAGGTCAGCCGCACTCAAGCGCAACAGCGCGGCTTTTTCCGGAGTCTTGGAAGAAGTCGCCTGTTCGAGCAGTTGCTCGATGCTGGCATCCGGAGTCCGGGGGAGGTCGCCAAGGCTGGACGAGGGCGAGCTGGCGCAAGCCGCCAACAGGGCAGCGAGGCAGAGGGCAGAGAACAGCCGCAGGCAAGCGATCATGTAAGTGTTCCTGATACCGATCAAATTAGCGTGGAATTGTACCCAAGCACTGGCCGGGGCGCGATGTTACTGGCGTGAAACCGTCTATTTAGGTCGTGTAAATGTTGCAGGACCCAATAGGCGGCTGAAATCGAACCCGCCCCGAGGGCATATATTCAAGGCGTCTACG
The DNA here is from genome assembly GCF_013386315.1 of Pseudomonas sp. P7779. Classification (NCBI taxonomy): domain Bacteria; kingdom Pseudomonadati; phylum Pseudomonadota; class Gammaproteobacteria; order Pseudomonadales; family Pseudomonadaceae; genus Pseudomonas; species Pseudomonas sp. P7779. The sequence goes on from NZ_JACARZ010000037.1 coordinate 73,499, forward strand.
CGCTACAATGTGGCTTTTGCCAACCATCGAGGTGTGCGTTTTGACTGCTCCAGGTCCTTTGAATTCCACTGCAGGCTCGCTTTTTGTCGTGGCGACGCCCATTGGCAACCTGGACGACATCAGTGCGCGTGCGCTGAAAGTGTTGCGCGACGTAAAACTGATCGCGGCTGAAGACACTCGGCACTCCCAGCGGTTGATGCAGCATTTCGGTATTCCGACCCCCTTGGCCGCCTGTCACGAACACAACGAGCGTGAAGAAGGCAGTCGTTTTATCACTCGTTTGTTGGCGGGTGATGACGTGGCGTTGATCTCGGATGCGGGTACGCCGCTGATTTCCGACCCTGGCTATCATCTGGTTCGCCAGGCGCGGGCGGCTGGTATCAATGTAGTGCCTGTTCCGGGAGCGTGCGCGCTGATTGCTGCATTGTCTGCTGCCGGCTTGCCGTCGGACCGGTTTATCTTCGAAGGCTTCCTGCCTGCCAAGGCCGTCGGGCGCCGGGCGCGCCTGGAACTGGTAAAGGAAGAGCCACGCACGCTGATCTTCTACGAAGCCCCGCACCGCATCCTTGAGTGCCTGCAGGATATGGAGCTGGTGTTCGGCGGCGATCGCCTGGCACTGCTGGCGCGGGAAATCACCAAGACCTTCGAAACCCTCAAGGGCTTGCCGCTGCAGGAACTGCGCGAATTTGTCGAGGGCGACAGCAATCAGCAGCGCGGCGAGTGCGTGGTGCTGGTAGCCGGCTGGTCGGCGCCGGAAAGCGAAGATGCCGTGGGCAGCGAGGCAATGCGCATTCTTGACCTGCTGCTCAAGGAGATGCCATTGAAGCGCGCCGCTGCATTGGCCGCGGAAATAACCGGCGTACGCAAGAACGTCCTGTATCAAGTGGCGCTGGATAAACAAAAGGGCGAATAGTTCCGGGTTCTAACCTGCACTCCGTCTGAACATGATGGCATTAGTGTCTTTTAATACTTGTTCTAACGCCGCCGTGCCGTTAACCTGCGCGGCGGAGAGTCGATTGGACAGTCGCTGCCTTCTATGAAAATTAGAGGGGGGAGGAAAGTCCGGGCTCCATAGGGCGAAGTGCCAGGTAATGCCTGGGAGGCGTGAGCCTACGGAAAGTGCCACAGAAAATAACCGCCTAAGTACTTCGGTACCGGTAAGGGTGAAAAGGTGCGGTAAGAGCGCACCGCACGACTGGCAACAGTTCGTGGCTAGGTAAACCCCACTTGGAGCAAGACCAAATAGGGTCCCAAGGCGTGGCCCGCGCTGGGACCGGGTAGGTTGCTAAAGATGTCCAGTGATGGCCATCGTAGACGAATGACTGTTCAAGACAGAACCCGGCTTACAGATCGACTCTCCACCTTTTTTCCTTCTGTCCGAATCTCGGGCAGGAACCTGGTAGTAACGCGAGAATCCCTCCCTGCTGAATCGTCAGCAGATGCGTCTTCGTAATACCGAAAAAATCTTACTCTTAATAAATTACTTTAACTTTAAGCCTTAGCTCTTTGAGCTATTTGGTGTTGTTGAGTCAAAATCGCCGTCAAACTCTCGTTTCTCCTCCCTTTACCTTCCTAAATCTCCGTTCTGTAAGGCTTTTCCTTGAATCCGCGCCTTGACGGTGTGGTGGGCGCATTCCTATAGTGTGCGCAAGTGGCGGAAAGTGGCACAAAGTGGGTTTTTTGAACGTAAAACGCTAAAATTTGGAGAAACGCATCTGTGTTTCGCGGAGCTAACGCTATCAGTCTCGATGCAAAAGGCCGTCTCGCCATGCCGAGCCGGTATCGTGACGAGCTCATTTCGCGAAGTTCCGGGCAATTAATCATCACCATCGATGCCGTTGATCCCTGTTTATGTGTGTACCCGCTCGATGAGTGGGAGCTGATTGAAACCAAGTTGCGTGCACTGCCTTCACTGCGTGAAGAGAACCGCCGCCTGCAACGCTTGCTGATTGGTAATGCCGTCGACCTCGAACTCGATGGCAGTGGTCGTTTCCTGGTTCCACCGCGTCTGCGCGAATACGCCAAATTGGACAAGCGCGCGATGCTGGTAGGCCAACTGAACAAGTTCCAATTGTGGGACGAAGATGCCTGGGATGCTGTTTCTGCAGCTGACCTGGCTGCTATTCAACAACCGGGCGCCATGCCTGATGAACTGCGTGATTTGATCCTGTGACTATTGATAGCGGCTTTAACCACATCACCGTACTGCTTGACGAAGCCGTTGAGGCTCTCGCCGTACGCGCGGATGGCTGCTATTTGGATGGCACCTTCGGCAGGGGCGGGCACAGTCGGCTGATCCTCAGCCAGCTGGGTCCGGACGGTAAGCTCCTCGGGTTCGACAAAGACCCTCAAGCGATTGCCACCGGGCAAGCGCTAGCGGCCGAAGACGGCCGCTTTGTCGTTGTGCAGCGCAGCTTTGCCGAGCTCGGTGCAGAAGTCGCCGAACGTGGCATGGCGGGCAAGGTGGCCGGGGTTCTGCTGGACCTGGGCGTGTCTTCCCCACAGCTGGACGACCCTGAGCGCGGCTTCAGTTTCATGAACGACGGCCCGCTGGACATGCGCATGGACCCAAGCCGTGGCATCAGCGCCGCGCAGTTCATCGCTACCGCTCCCCACGAAGAAATCACCCGCGTGTTCAAGGAATACGGCGAAGAGCGCTTCGCTGGCCGCATGGCGCGTGCCGTGGTCGAACGCCGGGAAATCCAGCCGTTCGAGCGCACGGCCGACCTGGCTGAAGTGCTGAAAGTCGCCAACCCTGCATGGGAAAAGGGCAAGAACCCGGCAACCCGTGCGTTCCAGGGCCTGCGTATTCACGTCAACAACGAATTGGGCGACCTGGAAGCCGGCCTCGAAGCCGCCCTGGAAGCCCTGGAAGTGGGTGGTCGCCTGGTGGTGATCAGCTTCCACTCCCTGGAAGACCGCATCGTCAAATTGTTCATGCGTCGCCTGGTCAAGGGCGAGTCCGACAACCTGCCGCGCAACCTGCCGGTGCGTTACGAAGCTTTTGTGCCGAAAATCAAAATCCATGGCAAAGCGCAGTTCGCTTCCGAAGCCGAACTCAAGGCCAACCCACGTGCCCGTAGCGCTGTCATGCGCGTTGCGGAGAAGTTGCGGTGAGCAAGCTTTTCGCCAAGCCCCTCCCGGGCGGCAGCTTCTTTATGTTGCTGCTATTTGTTGGCGTGCTGGTGTCCGCGATTGCGGTGTCCTACAGCGCCCATTACAACCGCCAACTGCTCAATACCCTGTACGGGGAATTGAGCGTGCGCGACAAGGCGCAGGCGGAGTGGGGCCGGTTGATCCTCGAGCAAAGTACCTGGACGGCCCACAGCCGCATCGAAGTGCTGGCCACTGAACAACTGAAGATGCACATCCCGGGCGCTGCAGAAGTTCGCATGGTGGCGCCATGATGAAACTCGAGGGCGCACTCTACCCGTGGCGTTTCCGCGTAGTGCTGGGGTTGCTGGCACTGATGGTGGGCGCGATTGCCTGGCGGATTATCGACCTGCAAGTGGTGGACCGTGACTTCCTGATCGGCCAGGGCGATGCCCGTAGCCTGCGGCATATCCCGATTCCTGCACACCGCGGCCTGATCACCGACCGTAACGGCGAGCCCCTGGCCGTCAGTACCCCGGTGACCACCCTGTGGGCCAATGCCAAGGAAATGCAGACCGCCAAGGACAAATGGCCGGAACTGGCTGCCGCCCTGGGCCAGGACCCGAAAGCCCTGAGCGAACGCCTCGAAGCCCAGGCCAATAAAGAATTCATCTACCTGGTTCGCGGGCTCACCCCCGAACAAGGCCAGCAAGTACTCGACCTTAAAGTCCCCGGTGTCTACGGCATCGAGGAATTTCGGCGTTTCTACCCGGCCGGCGAAACCACCGCCCATATGGTGGGTTTCACCGACATTGATGATCACGGTCGCGAAGGCGTGGAACTCGCCTACGACGAATGGCTGGCCGGGGTTCCCGGCAAACGACAGGTCATCAAGGATCGGCGCGGCAGACTGATCAAGGATGTCCAGGTCACCAAAAACGCCAAGGCCGGTAAGCCCTTGGCGTTGTCGATTGACCTGCGCCTGCAATACCTGGCCAACCGTGAGCTGCGTAACGCGATCATCGAGAACGGTGCGAAAGCCGGCAGCCTGGTGATCATGGACGTGAAGACCGGCGAGATTCTCGCCATGGTCAACCAGCCGACCTACAACCCCAACAACCGTCGCAACCTGCAACCGGCGATGATGCGCAACCGCGCCATGATCGACGTGTTCGAGCCGGGTTCGACCATGAAAGCCATTTCCATGAGTGCCGCCCTGGAAACCGGGCGCTGGAAACCGGCCGATAAGGTCGAGGTTTACCCGGGCACATTGCAGCTGGGCAAATACACCATTCGTGACGTGTCGCGCACCGAAGGTCCGGTGCTGGATTTGACAGGTATCCTGATCAACTCCAGTAACGTGGGCATGAGTAAAGTCGCCTTCGATATCGGCGGCGAAGCCATCTACCACCTCGCGCAGAAAGTCGGCCTGGGGCAACCCACCGGCCTGGACTTCCCGGGCGAACGTGTGGGTAACCTGCCGAACTACCGTGACTGGAAAAAAGCCGAGACTGCCACGCTTTCCTACGGTTATGGCCTGTCGGTGACAGCCATCCAGCTGGCCCATGCCTTCTCGGTGCTGGCCAACAACGGCCGCATGGTGCCGCTGAGCCTGATCCACCTGGACGAGGCACCGCCTGCGACCCAGGTGATCCCGGAAAACGTCGCCAAGACCATGCAAGGCATGCTGCAACAAGTGATCGAAGCACCGCGTGGCGTGTTCCGTGCCCAGGTGCCGGCGTATCACGTGGCAGGCAAGTCCGGTACCGCGCGTAAAACCGCCGTGGGTACCAAGGGCTACGCCGAAAACTCGTACCGCTCGCTGTTCGCAGGCTTCGGCCCGATGAGCGATCCGCGCTACGCCATCGTAGTGGTGATCGATGAGCCGAGCAAAGCCGGTTACTTCGGTGGCCTGGTATCGGCGCCGGTGTTCAGCAAGGTGATGTCCGGGACGTTGCGCCTGATGAACATCACGCCGGACAACCTGCCGGCTACCCAACAAGCGAACGCCGGCCCGCCGGCCGCTGCTGTAAAAGCCAATGGAGGGCGCGGCTGATGTCTCTGAGCCTGAACAAGATTTTTGCCCACGCCGGCCGCGATCTGCTGATTCGCGAGTTGACCCTGGACAGCCGTAATGTGCGTGCCGGCGACCTGTTCCTGGCAGTGCCGGGTGGCAAGTTCGACGGCCGTGACCATATCGCCGACGCGCTGCAACGCGGCGCTGCGGCAGTGGCCTATGAAGTGGAAGGCGCCACCGTGCTGCCGATCACCGACGTGCCTTTGATTCCGGTCAAGGGCCTGGCTGCGCAATTGTCGGACATCGCCGGGCGCTTTTATGGCGACCCGAGCCGCACCCTGAACCTGGTGGGCGTGACCGGTACCAACGGCAAGACCAGCGTGACCCAACTGGTCGCCCAGGCGCTTGACCTGCTGGGTCAGCATTGCGGCATCGTGGGCACCCTGGGCACCGGTTTCTACGGAGCGCTGCAAAGCGGGCTGCACACCACGCCTAACCCGATTGCCGTGCAAGCGACCCTGGCCGACCTGAAAAAGGCCGGTGCCAAGGCGGTTGCCATGGAAGTCTCGTCCCACGGTCTGGACCAGGGGCGCGTGACTGCCCTGGCGTTCGACGTGGCGGTGATGACCAACCTGTCCCGCGATCACCTGGATTACCACGGGACCATGGAGGCCTACGCCGCCACCAAGGCCCGGCTGTTTGCCTGGAATGACCTGAAGTGCCGGGTGGTCAACCTGGACGACGAATTCGGTCGCCAACTGGCCGCCGCCCAAGGCGACGGTCGCCTGATCAGCTACAGCCTGGAAGACTCCAGCGCCTACCTGTATTGCCGTGAAGCCACCTTTGATGACGAAGGCGTGCGCGCCACGCTGGTTACGCCACAGGGCGAGCACCATTTGCGCAGCACCTTGCTCGGGCGTTTCAACCTGAGCAACGTATTGGCCGCCGTCGGTGCCTTGCTTGGCCTGGATTACGCCCTCGACGAAATCCTGCGGGTGTTGCCGAAGCTGGAAGGCCCGGCCGGTCGCATGCAACGCCTCGGCGGCGGCACCCAGCCGCTGGTGGTGGTCGATTACGCCCACACGCCGGACGCCCTGGAAAAAATCCTGCAGGCCCTGCGTCCCCACGCCAAGGGCAAGTTGCTGTGCCTGTTCGGCTGTGGCGGTGACCGCGATCGCGGCAAGCGCCCGTTGATGGCGGAAATCGTCGAGCGACTGGCCGACGGTGTGCTCGTCACTGACGACAACCCGCGCAGCGAAGACCCAAGCCAGATTTTCGATGACATTCGTGTCGGCTTTAAAGATGCGTCCAAGGCGACGTTCGTTGCCGGTCGCGGTGCAGCCATCGCCCAATTGATCGCCGGCGCAAGTGCTGACGACGTGGTGGTGCTGGCCGGTAAAGGTCACGAGGACTATCAGGAAATCAACGGCGAACGCCACGCCTTCTCCGATCTGGTCGAGGCTGATCACGCCCTGACCGCGTGGGAGGTGGCCCATGCTTAAGCCGCTTAAATTCAGCGAACTGACCCAGGCCTTGTCGGCCCGCGTGCTGTCGGCTGATTGCAGCTTTGATGGCGTCAGCATCGACAGCCGGACGATCAAGCCCGGGCAACTGTTTGTCGCCTTGGCCGGCCCGAGTTTCGATGGCCATGACTACCTCAATGACGTCGCTGCCAAAGGCGCTGTCGGCGCTCTGGTGCAGCGCGAAGTCGCTGACTCGACGCTGCCACAATTGCTGGTCGCCGACACCCGCCTGGCCCTCGGCCAACTGGGGGCGCTGAACCGTGCCGCCTTCACCAAGCCTGTTGCGGCGATCACCGGTTCCAGCGGCAAGACCACGGTCAAGGAACTGCTGGCCGGCATCCTGCGCACGCGCGGCCCGGTCCTGGCGACCCGTGGCAACCTGAACAATGACTTCGGCGCTCCGCTGACCCTGCTCGAACTGGCCCCGGAACACACGGCGGCCGTCATTGAGCTGGGTGCTTCGCGCATCGGCGAAATCGCCTACACCGTGGCCATGACCAAGCCTCATGTCGCGGTGATCAGCAACGCCGGTACTGCCCACGTCGGCGAGTTTGGCGGCCCTGAAAAGATCGTAGAAGCCAAGGGCGAAATCATCGAAGGCCTCGACGCATCCGGCACTGCCGTGCTGAACCTCGATGACAAGGCCTTCGAAACCTGGCGTGTCCGTGCCGCCGGTCGCAAGGTGTTGAGCTTCGCGGTGCACAACGCCGCTGCCGATTTCCATGCCTCGAATATCAAGGCCGACGCCCGTGGCTGCCCGTCCTTCACCCTGCATACCCCGCAAGGTGACGAGCACGTACAACTGAACCTGCTGGGCAACCACAACGTCGCCAATGCCCTGGCTGCCGCCGCCGCCGCCCACGTGCTGGGCGTGTCGTTGTTTGGCATCGCCACCGGCCTTGGCGCCGTGCAACCGGTCAAGGGCCGTACCGTCGCGCAACTGGCCAGCAACGGCATGCGCGTGATTGATGACACCTACAACGCCAACCAGTCCTCGATCTGTGCCGCCATCGACCTGCTGACCAGCTTCGACGGTCGCAAGGTGCTGGTGCTGGGGGATATCGCCGAGCTGGGCGAGTGGGCCGAACAGTCTCACCGTGAAGTCGGCGCGTACGCCGCCGGCAAGGTCGATGCCCTGTACGCCGTTGGCCCGAACATGCTGCACGCCGTGGACACCTTCGGGCCGGGCGCCAGGCATTTCGCCAGCCAGGCCGAACTGATCCAGGCACTGAGTGCGGCTGAACAAGACAAACACACCACTATTTTGATCAAGGGATCGCGCAGCGCGGTGATGGAAAACGTCGTCGCGGCCTTGTGTGGCTCAAGTACGGAGAAACATTAATGCTGCTGCTGCTGGCTGAGTATCTGCAACAGTTCCACAAAGGCTTCGCGGTCTTTCAGTACCTGACCCTGCGCGGGATTCTGGGTGTGCTGACCGCGCTGTCGTTGTCGCTGTTCCTCGGGCCATGGATGATCCGTACCCTGCAAAACCTGCAAATCGGCCAGTCGGTGCGCAACGACGGCCCGCAGTCGCACCTGTCCAAGTCCGGCACCCCGACCATGGGCGGTGCGTTGATCCTGTCGTCCATCGGCATCAGTACGCTGCTGTGGGCTGACCTGCATAACCGTTATGTCTGGACCGTGCTGCTGGTGACCCTGCTGTTCGGCGCCATCGGTTGGGTAGATGACTACCGCAAGGTGATCGAGAAGAACTCCAAGGGGCTGCCTAGCCGCTGGAAGTATTTCTGGCAGTCGGTGTTCGGCCTCGGCGCGGCGATCTTCCTGTTCATGACTGCGCCAAGCGCGGTGGAAACCACCCTGATCATCCCGATGCTCAAGGACGCCAGCATTCCACTGGGCGTCGGCTTCGTGGTGCTGACCTACTTCGTGATCGTCGGCTCCAGCAACGCGGTCAACCTGACGGACGGCCTCGACGGCCTGGCGATCATGCCGACGGTGATGGTGGGCGGCGCCCTCGGCATCTTCTGCTACCTGTCGGGTAACGTGAAATTCGCTGAATACCTGCTGATCCCGTATGTACCGGGCGCAGGCGAACTGATTGTGTTCTGCGGCGCGTTGATCGGTGCGGGCCTGGGCTTCCTGTGGTTCAACACCTACCCCGCACAAGTCTTCATGGGCGACGTCGGCGCACTGGCGCTGGGCGCGGCCCTGGGCACCATCGCGGTGATCGTCCGCCAGGAAATCGTCCTGTTCATCATGGGCGGTGTGTTCGTGATGGAAACCCTGTCGGTGGTGATCCAGGTTGCCTCCTTCAAATTGACCGGGCGCCGAGTATTCCGCATGGCGCCGATTCACCACCACTTTGAACTCAAGGGCTGGCCTGAGCCGCGGGTGATTGTCCGTTTCTGGATTATCACCGTGATTCTGGTTCTGTTCGGCCTTGCCACCCTGAAACTGAGGTAGAAACGAGTGTCCCTGATCGCTTCAGACCACTTCCGCATCGTTGTCGGCCTCGGCAAGAGCGGCATGTCCCTGGTTCGCTTCCTGGCGAACCGGGGCACGTCGTTTGCCGTGGCCGATACGCGGGAAAATCCACCGGAGCTGGTCACGCTGCGCCGTGACTACCCGCACGTGGAAGTGCGTTGTGGCGAGCTGGATGTCGAGTTTCTGTGCCGTGCCGATGAGCTCTACGTGAGCCCCGGCCTGGCCCTGGCGACCCCGGCCCTGCAAGCGGCGGCGGCCCGTGGCGTGAAGTTGTCCGGCGATATCGAGCTGTTCGCGCGTAACGCGAAGGCGCCGATCGTGGCCATCAGCGGTTCCAATGCCAAAAGCACCGTCACCACCCTGGTGGGCGAGATGGCGGCTGCGGCCGGCAAGCGCGTGGCCGTGGGCGGCAACCTCGGTACGCCGGCGCTGGACCTGCTCAGCGACGACGTCGAGCTGTACGTGATGGAACTGTCGAGTTTCCAGCTGGAAACCACCGACCAGCTCAACGCCGAAGTGGCCACCGTGCTCAACGTCAGCGAGGACCACATGGACCGCTACAGCGGCCTGCCGGCGTATCACCTGGCCAAGCACCGGATCTTCCGTGGCGCGCGGCAAGTGGTGGTGAACCGTCAGGATGCCCTGAGCCGTCCGCTGATCGGCGAAGGTCTGCCGTGCTGGACCTTCGGCCTGAACAAACCCGACTTCAAGGCTTTCGGCCTTCGGGAAGAGAACGGCGAGAAATACCTGGCCTTCGAATTCCAGAACCTGATGCCGGTGCGCGAACTGAAAATCCGTGGTGCCCACAACCAGGCCAACGCCCTGGCGGCGCTGGCGCTCGGTCACGCCGTCGGCTTGCCGTTCGACGCCATGCTCTCGGCCCTGCGCAGCTTTGCCGGCCTTGAGCATCGCTGCCAGTGGGTTCGCGAGCTGGATGGCGTTGGCTATTACAACGATTCCAAGGCCACCAACGTCGGTGCGGCACTCGCTGCCATCGAAGGTTTGGGTGCCGACATTCAAGGCAAGGTCGTGCTGATTGCCGGTGGCGACGGCAAGGGTGCCGACTTCAAGGACCTTAAAGGCCCGGTCGCCGCCAACTGCCGCGCCGTGGTGTTGATGGGCCGTGATTCCGGCCTGATCGCCGATGCCCTGGGCGACGCCGTACCGCAGGTGCGCGCGCAGTCCCTGGACGATGCCATCGCCCAATCCAAAGTCTTGGCTCAGCCGGGCGACGTGGTGCTGCTGTCGCCTGCCTGCGCCAGTTTCGACATGTTCAAGAACTACGAAGAGCGCGGCCAGCTGTTCGCCCGCGCCGTGGAGGCCTTGGCATGAGTATCAATTTCCGTAACATCATCAAGCCGTACCCGTCGCCGATCATTACCGGGCGCGGTATCGACCTGGACTTCCCGATGCTCGCCGGTTGCCTCGCGCTGCTGGGCCTGGGCCTGGTGATGATCACCTCGGCCTCCTCGGAAGTGGCTGCGGTGCAATCGGGCAACACCCTGTACATGATGATCCGTCACCTGGTGTACCTGGTGATTGGCCTTGGCGCATGTATCGTCACCATGATGATCCCGATCGCCACCTGGCAGCGCCTGGGTTGGCTGATGCTGGTGGGCGCCTTCGGCCTGTTGGTGATGGTGATCCTGCCCGGCATCGGGCGTGAGGTGAACGGTTCGATGCGCTGGATCGGCTTCGGTGCGTTCAACGTGCAGCCCTCGGAAATCGCCAAGGTGTTCGTGGTGATCTACCTCGCCGGCTACCTGGTGCGGCGCCAGAAAGAAGTACGCGAAAGCTGGATGGGCTTCTTCAAGCCATTCATCGTGCTGCTGCCCATGGCCGGCCTGTTGCTGATGGAGCCGGACTTCGGTGCCACCGTTGTAATGATGGGCGCGGCGGCGGCGATGCTGTTCCTCGGCGGCGTCGGCCTGTTCCGCTTCACCCTGATGGTGGTGCTGGCGGTGGCCGCCGTGACCATTCTGGTGCAGGCGCAACCCTACCGGATGGCCCGTCTGATTACCTTTACCGACCCGTGGTCCGATCAGTTCGGTTCCGGCTACCAGTTGACCCAGGCGTTGATCGCCTTCGGTCGCGGTGAGTGGCTGGGCGTGGGCCTGGGCAATAGCGTGCAGAAGCAGTTCTACCTGCCGGAAGCCCACACCGACTTCGTGTTCTCGGTACTCGCCGAAGAGCTGGGTGTGGTCGGTTCGCTGTGCACCGTCGCGCTGTTCGTGTTCGTGTGTGTTCGCGGCATGTACATCGGCTTGTGGGCCGAAAAGGCCAAGCAATATTTCGCCGCCTACGTGGCGTACGGCTTGTCGTTCCTGTGGATCGGCCAGTTCCTGATCAACATCGGGGTGAACGTCGGCCTGCTGCCGACCAAGGGCCTGACCTTGCCGTTCCTCAGCTACGGCGGCAGCTCGTTGGTGATTTGCTGCGCCTGTCTCGGGTTGTTGCTGCGTATCGAGTGGGAGAGTCGGACCCACCTGGGCAGCGAAGAGATGGAGTTCAGCGAAAGCGACTTCGCCGAGGAGCCGAACCATGGGCGCTAACGTGCTGATCATGGCAGGCGGCACCGGTGGCCACGTGTTCCCGGCGCTGGCCTGTGCCCGTGAGTTCCAGAATCGTGGCTACACCGTGCATTGGCTCGGTACGCCGCGCGGCATCGAAAACGATCTGGTACCGAATGCCGGCTTGCCGCTGCATTTGATCAACGTCACCGGCTTGCGTGGCAAGGGCAAATTGTCCCTGCTGAAGGCGCCGTTCGTGTTGCTCAAGGCCGTGTGGCAAGCGCGCAAGGTGATCCGCGAAGTGAAGCCGGTATGCGTGCTGGGCTTTGGTGGCTACGTGACCGGCCCGGGCGGTGTTGCGGCAAGACTCGCCGGCGTGCCAGTGATCGTCCACGAGCAGAATGCCGTGGCCGGCACTGCCAACCGCCTGCTGGTGCCCTTGGCTGCACGGGTATGCGAGGCGTTTCCGAAGACCTTTGGTGCCGCGGACAAGTTGCGTACCACCGGCAACCCGGTGCGTACCGAACTGTTCATGGACATCGCCCGCCAGCCATTGGCCGGTCGCAAGGCGCACCTGTTGATCCTGGGCGGAAGCCTGGGCGCCGAACCGTTGAACAAATTGCTGCCTGAAGCGGTGTCGCAACTCCCCGTGGAGCTGCGCCCCGAGATCTTCCATCAGGCCGGCAAGAACCACGATGAAGTGACCGCCACGCGCTACCGCGAAGCGGGTGTGGAGGCGAATGTGCAGCCCTTCATCAAAGACATGGCCCAAGCCTATGGCTGGGCCGACCTGGTGGTTTGTCGCGCAGGTGCGTTGACCGTCAGTGAACTGGCTGCCGCCGGTCTGCCGTCCTTGCTGGTGCCTTTGCCCCACGCGATCGACGATCACCAGACCCGCAACGCCGAATATTTGGCTGGGGAGGGCGCTGCCTTCCTGCTGCCGCAAAGAACGACTGGCGCCGCCGATTTGGCCGCACGCCTGACCGAGGTTTTGATGCAACCGGAACGACTGAACAGCATGGCGAGCACCGCAAGCCGCCTGGCCAAACCTGACGCAACCCGCACCGTGGTCGATATCTGCCTGGAGGTGGCCCATGGTTGAGAATCAGAAAGCCATGCCACAGCCGGAAATGCGCCGCATCCGTCGCATCCACTTCGTCGGTATCGGCGGCGTGGGCATGTGCGGGATCGCCGAAGTGTTGCTGAACCTGGGTTACCAGGTGTCCGGCTCCGACCTGAAAATGTCGCCGGTCACCGAGCGCCTGGAATCGTTTGGCGCAAAAATCTTTATCGGCCACCGCGCCGAGAACGCTGCCGAAGCCGACGTGCTGGTGGTCTCCAGCGCTGTGAACACCTCCAACCCGGAAGTGGCCACCGCCCTTGAACGCCGCATTCCCGTAGTGCCGCGTGCCGAAATGCTGGCTGAGCTGATGCGCTACCGCCACGGCATCGCCGTCGCCGGTACCCACGGCAAGACCACCACCACCAGCCTGATCGCCTCGGTGTTCGCCGCCGGTGGCCTGGACCCGACTTTCGTCATCGGTGGCCGCCTGAATGCAGCCGGCACCAATGCACAACTGGGGACCAGCCGTTACCTGATCGCCGAAGCCGATGAAAGCGACGCCAGCTTCCTGCACCTGCAACCGCTGGTGGCCGTGGTGACCAACATCGACGCCGACCACATGGCGACCTACGACGGTGACTTCAACAAACTGAAGAAAACCTTCGTCGAGTTCCTGCACAACCTGCCGTTCTACGGTCTGGCCGTGGTGTGCCTGGACGATCCGGTGGTGCGCGAAATCCTGCCGCTGGTGAAGCGTCCGACCGTGACCTACGGCTTCAGCGAAGACTGTGACGTGCGCGCGATCAATGTGCGCCAGCAAGGCATGCAGACTTTCTTCACCGTGCTGCGTCCTGACCGCGAGCCGCTGGATGTCTCGGTGAACATGCCGGGCAACCACAACGTACTCAACTCCCTGGCGACCATCTGCATCGCCTCCGACGAAGGCGTCAGCGATGAAGCCATCGTCGAAGGCCTGTCGGGTTTTGCCGGCGTGGGTCGTCGCTTCCAGGTCTACGGCGAACTGCCGGTGGACGGCGGCAACGTGATGCTGGTGGACGACTACGGTCACCACCCGACCGAAGTCGCAGCGGTGATCAAGGCCGTACGCGGTGGTTGGCCGGAACGCCGCCTGGTGATGGTGTACCAGCCGCACCGCTACAGCCGTACCCGCGACCTGTACGACGATTTCGTCAATGTACTGGCGGATGCCAACGTGTTGCTGCTGATGGAAGTCTACCCGGCCGGTGAAGAACCGATCCCGGGTGCCGACAGCCGCAAGCTGTGCAACAGCATCCGTCAACGCGGCCAGTTGGACCCGATCTACATCGAGCGTGGTGTGGACCTGGCGCCGATCGTCAAGCCGCTGCTGCGTGCCGGCGACATCCTGCTGTGCCAGGGTGCCGGTGACATCGGTGGCCTCGCCCCTAAATTGCTGGCAAGCCCGCTGTTTGCCGCCGCACAGGGGAAGTCGAAATGACCACTGACTACGGCTCCCTGTTCTCGACCATTCAACCTGCCGACTTCGGCCGGGTTGCGGTGCTGTTCGGTGGCAAGAGCGCTGAGCGTGAAGTGTCGCTGAAGTCCGGCAATGCCGTGCTGGAAGCGCTGCAAAGTGCCGGTGTGAATGCGTTCGGCATCGACGTGGGTGATGACTTCCTGTCGCGCCTGCAGGCCGAGAAGATCGACCGCGCCTTCATCATTCTTCACGGCCGTGGCGGTGAAGACGGCAGCATGCAGGGCCTGCTGGAGTGCCTGGGCATTCCGTATACCGGCAGCGGCATCCTCGCTTCGGCCCTGGCCATGGACAAGTTGCGCACCAAGCAGGTGTGGCACAGCCTGGGTATTCCGACTCCGCGTCACAGCGTGCTGTGCAGCGAAGACGATTGTATTTCTGCAGCCAAGGAACTGGGCCTGCCTTTGATCGTCAAACCAGCCCATGAAGGCTCCAGTATCGGCATGGCTAAAGTGAACTCAGCCGCCGAATTGATTGACGCATGGAAAGCGGCCAGTACCTACGATTCGCAAGTGTTGGTGGAACAGTGGATTCAAGGTCCCGAGTTCACCATCGCTACTCTGCGTGGCCAGGTATTGCCGCCCATCGCATTGGGCACGCCCCACACCTTTTACGACTACGACGCCAAGTATGTGGCCTCCGATACCCAGTACCGGATCCCGTGCGGCCTCGACGCAGCCAAGGAACAGGAATTGATGGACCTCACGGCGAAAGCCTGTGAGGCGCTGGGTATCGCCGGTTGGGCGCGGGCAGACGTGATGCAGGATGACCAGGGGAACTTCTGGTTCCTGGAAGTCAACACTGCACCCGGGATGACCGACCACAGCCTGGTACCCATGGCCGCTCGTGCCGCCGGCCTGGATTTCCAGCAGTTGGTGCTGGCGATCCTGGCAGCAAGCATAGAGCCACGAGGCTAAGACCATGAACGGCGCATCGCTTCGTCATCAGCAACCCGCTCCCGGCCGCAAGCCGGTGCCGCGTGGTGCCAGCCGAATGGTGGCTAAAGAGCCGATGTCGGCGCGCATGCCGAAAGCCAACTTTGGTTTTCTCAAGGCGCTGTTCTGGCCGGTGATCCTGGTGGCCCTGGGGTTCGGTACGTATGAAGGCGCCCAGCGCCTGCTGCCGTATGCCGACCGGCCGATCACCAAGATCAGCGTGCAGGGTGACTTGAGCTACATCAGCCAGCAAGCCGTGCAGCAGCGAATCGCCCCGTTTGTGGCGTCGAGCTTCTTCACCATCGACCTGGCAGGCATGCGCTCCGAGCTGGAACAGATGCCATGGATTGCCCACGCCGAAGTACGTCGCGTGTGGCCGGATCAAGTGACGATCCGCCTGGAAGAACAACTGCCCGTGGCCCGTTGGGGTGATGGTGCGCTGTTGAACAACCAGGGCCAGGCGTTTGCACCTCGCGAAGTGGCGAATTACGAGCACCTGCCGCAGTTGTTCGGGCCGCAGCGGGCGCAGCAGCAAGTGATGCAGCAGTACCAGGCGTTGAGCCAGATGCTGCGGCCGTTGGGCTTCTCGATTGCGCGACTGGAATTGCGCGAGCGGGGCAGCTGGTTTTTGACCACGGGTGCAGGCAGTTCCGGCCCGGGCATCGAGTTGTTGCTGGGACGCGGCAACCTGGTGGAAAAGATGCGCCGTTTTATTGCCATCTATGAAAAGACCTTGAAAGAACAGATTACGAACATTGCGAGCATCGACCTGCGTTACGCCAACGGCCTTGCCGTCGGCTGGCGGGCCCCTGCGGCGCCCACGGCAGCGCAACCTGCTGTCGCGAAGAATTAAGAAGAGGCAGGACCCATGGCAAACGTGCAAAGCGGCAAAATGATCGTCGGTCTGGATATCGGCACCTCCAAGGTGGTGGCGCTGGTAGGCGAGGTCGCGGACGACGGCACGCTGGAAATCGTCGGAATCGGCACGCATCCGTCCCGGGGCCTGAAGAAGGGCGTGGTGGTGAATATTGAATCCACCGTGCAATCGATCCAGCGCGCCATCGAAGAAGCGCAGCTGATGGCCGGTTGCCGGATTCACTCGGCATTTGTCGGCGTTGCCGGCAACCACATCCGCAGCCTGAATTCCCACGGCATCGTGGCGATTCGCGACCGCGAAGTCAGCTCGGCCGACCTGGAGCGGGTACTCGACGCAGCGCAAGCCGTGGCGATCCCGGCTGACCAGCGCGTGCTGCACACCCTGCCGCAGGACTACGTGATCGATAACCAGGAAGGCGTTCGCGAGCCCCTGGGCATGTCGGGCGTACGTCTGGAAGCCAAGGTTCACGTAGTGACCTGCGCCGTCAACGCTGCACAGAACATTGAAAAATGCGTGCGCCGCTGCGGCCTGGAAATCGACGACATCATTCTCGAGCAGTTGGCTTCGGCTTACTCGGTACTGACCGACGACGAAAAAGAACTGGGCGTGTGCCTGGTGGACATCGGCGGCGGCACCACGGACATCGCGATCTTCACCGAGGGTGCGATTCGTCACACCGCCGTGATCCCGATTGCCGGTGATCAGGTGACCAACGACATCGCCATGGCGTTGCGCACACCGACCCAGTACGCCGAAGAAATCAAGATCCGTTACGCCTGCGCCCTGGCCAAGCTGGCCGGTGCCGGTGAAACCATCAAGGTGCCAAGCGTGGGCGACCGTCCACCGCGCGAACTGTCGCGCCAGGCATTGGCCGAAGTGGTCGAGCCGCGCTACGACGAACTGTTCACCCTGATCCAGGCTGAACTGCGTCGCAGCGGCTACGAAGATTTGATCCCGGCCGGCATCGTGCTGACCGGTGGCACCTCGAAGATGGAAGGCGCGGTCGAACTGGCCGAGGAAATCTTCCACATGCCGGTCCGCCTGGGCGTGCCCCATGGCGTGAAAGGCCTGGGCGACGTAGTGCGCAACCCGATTTATTCCACCGGTGTGGGCTTGCTGTTGTACGGGCTGCAAAAGCAGACCGACGGCATTTCCCTGTCGGGCCCGAGCAACCGCGACAGCTACAGAAGCGACGACGAAGCGAAAGCGCCGTTGTTCGAGCGGTTGCAGGCTTGGGTGAAAGGCAATTTCTAAAGATTTACCGCAACACCGTTTCAAGTAGTAGGCGAAAAAACTAGAGAAATGAAAGGAGAGGGAAAATGTTCGAACTCGTAGACAACATCCCCGCAAGCCCGGTCATCAAAGTGATCGGCGTCGGCGGTGGCGGCGGCAACGCTGTCAACCACATGGTCAAGAGCAACATTGAAGGCGTTGAATTCATCTGCGCCAACACTGACGCCCAGGCCCTCAAGAGCATCGGTGCACGCACCATCCTGCAATTGGGCACAGCCGTGACCAAGGGCCTGGGTGCCGGCGCGAATCCGGAAGTCGGCCGTCAAGCCGCCCTGGAAGACCGCGAGCGCATCGCTGAAGTGCTGCAAGGCACCAACATGGTGTTCATCACCACGGGCATGGGCGGTGGTACCGGTACCGGTGCTGCGCCGATCATTGCCGAAGTGGCCAAGGAAATGGGGATCCTGACGGTTGCCGTCGTGACCCGTCCATTCCCGTTCGAAGGTCGCAAGCGCATGCAGATCGCCGATGAAGGCATCCGTCTGCTGTCCGAAAGCGTCGACTCGTTGATCACCATTCCCAACGAGAAGCTGCTGACCATCCTCGGCAAGGACGCAAGCCTGCTGTCTGCGTTTGCCAAGGCTGACGATGTACTGGCCGGTGCCGTTCGCGGTATCTCCGACATCATCAAGCGTCCGGGCATGATCAACGTCGACTTTGCCGACGTACGTACCGTGATGAGCGAAATGGGCATGGCGATGATGGGCACTGGCTGCGCCAGCGGTCCGAACCGTGCACGTGAAGCTACCGAAGCGGCCATCCGCAACCCATTGCTGGAAGACGTGAACCTGCAAGGCGCACGCGGCATCCTGGTGAACATCACCGCCGGTCCTGACCTGTCCCTGGGTGAGTACTCCGACGTGGGTAGCATCATCGAAGCCTTCGCTTCCGAGCACGCCATGGTCAAGGTCGGTACCGTTATCGATCCGGACATGCGCGACGAACTGCACGTGACCGTTGTTGCGACCGGCCTGGGTGCGAAAATCGAGAAGCCTGTAAAGGTCATCGACAACACCGTCCATACCAGCCACGCCAGCCAGCAAGCTGCCGCTCCAGCGCCTTCGCGCCAGGAACTGCCGTCTGTGAACTATCGTGACCTGGATCGTCCGACCGTGATGCGCAACCAGGCTCAGGCCGGTGCTGCTGCATCCCGCAGCCCGAATCCGCAAGATGACCTGGACTACCTGGACATCCCGGCTTTCCTGCGTCGTCAGGCCGATTAATGGAATGTATCAGGGCTATGAAGGTGATTGGTGTTCAGCAAAGGTCTGGTCTGCTATTATCGCCAGCCTTTGTTGATACCAGTTCGCAATTTGCGCTGAAGCGGTCCAAGCCATGATTAAACAACGCACCCTGAAGAATATTATCCGTGCCACAGGTGTAGGTCTGCACTCCGGGGAGAAGGTATACCTGACCCTCAAGCCCGCACCTGTCGACACCGGCATCGTGTTTGTTCGTGCCGACCTGGACCCTGTGGTGCAGATACCTGCTCGCGCGGAAAATGTTGGCGAAACCACGATGTCGACCACGTTGGTCAACGGTGACGTCAAAGTGGACACGGTGGAGCACTTGCTCTCGGCCATGGCCGGACTGGGCATCGATAACGCCTACGTCGAGCTCTCCGCGTCCGAAGTCCCGATCATGGATGGCAGCGCCGGACCCTTCGTATTCTTGATTCAATCTGCCGGCCTGGAAGAACAGGACGCAGCCAAGAAGTTCATTCGCATTCTGCGGGAAGTGACAGTAGAAGACGGCGACAAGCGCGCCACCTTCGTCCCGTTCGAAGGCTTTAAAGTGAGCTTTGAGATCGATTTCGATCACCCGGTATTCCGTGACCGCACCCAAAGTGCAAGCGTGGATTTTTCCAGCACTTCGTTCGTAAAAGAAGTCAGCCGCGCCCGTACCTTTGGTTTCATGAGTGACATCGAGTACCTGCGCAAGCACAACCTCGCACTCGGCGGCAGCGTTGAAAACGCCATTGTGGTCGACGCGGATGGTGTACTGAACGAAGACGGCCTTCGCTATGAAGACGAATTCGTGAAGCACAAGATCCTCGATGCAATCGGTGACCTCTACCTGCTGGGCAATAGCCTGATAGGCGAGTTCAAAGGCTTCAAGTCTGGCCACGCCCTGAACAACCAACTGCTGCGCAAGCTGATTGCACAGACAGATGCCTGGGAAGTCGTGACCTTCGAAGATGCCAGCACCGCACCGATCTCTTACATGCGTCCCGTCGCGGCGGTGTAAGTAACAACTCTCTTTCCTTTTGTTTTTAAAGGCTGCCTTCGGGTGGCCTTTTTTTTGATCGTTCCCACGCTCTGCGTGGTAACGCCTCCTGTGACGCTTCGCGTCACGGCTTTAAAGCGCCGGCATCAACAACGCGATTACGCCCGGTATGCTTGGCCTCATACAGCGCCTGGTCGGCGTTGAGCAGTAATTCCTCCAGCGTGGTGCGGCTGTTTTTGGTCCAGGTACTGAGGCCGATGCTGACGGTAATCGGCACCGTATCCCCGCTCACTCGCGGCAGGTGTTCGACACTGCTGCGGATATGTTCAGCAATCACGCGTGCACCCTGGCTGTCGGTATGCGGCAGCACCACTGCAAATTCTTCCCCGCCATAGCGAGCAGCGAGGTCGGCCGGGCGGCGGATATTGCCCTCGATCACCTGCGCCACCGTGCGCAGTGCCTCGTCGCCACCTTGATGGCCATGTCGGTCGTTGAACGCCTTGAAGTGGTCCACGTCAATCATCAGCACCGTCAACGGCTCGGCCGAACGCTGGGCGCGGTCCCATTCCAGGCGCAGTCGCTGGTCCAGGGTACGGCGGTTGGCCAGGCCGGTGAGCGCGTCGGTGGCTGCCAGTTCTGACAGCACCTGTTCGGCACGGTGGCGCCTGCGCAGTTCCATGCAGAGCATCCAGGTCAGCCACAAAAGGCCGATGCACAAAATCCCGGTGGCGCCGCTGATCACCAGTGCTGCGCGCTTCCAGGGGGCGAATATGTCATTCGTGGACAGCCCTACGACGACGATCAGCGGTAAATCGCCCACCGTTGAGAAGGTATACAGGCGGTGCTCCTCATCCACACTGGAGGTGCCGCGAAAGTTGCCGTCGCGCTCGTGCAATATGCGCGCGACGTTGGGCCGCTGGCTGAGGTCCTTGTCGATCATGTCCCGTTCCAGCAGCGGCTGCTGGGCCAGCAGGATGCC
>NZ_JACARZ010000038.1:0-20397 GCF_013386315.1 Pseudomonas sp. P7779
GACTGATCCACCGCCTTCGCGAGCAAGCCCGCTCCCACACTGGTTTTGCGGTGCTTTATAGGTCGGGTGTATTCAGCCCTTGCCTTTGGTGCGCGTCATATTCGGCCCACCACTCTTCTCCAGATGCTGAATGATGATCCCCGCCACATCCTTGCCGGTGGTGGTCTCAATTCCTTCCAGGCCCGGTGACGAGTTCACCTCCATCACCAGCGGCCCGTGGTTGGAGCGCAATATATCCACACCCGCCACGCTCAACCCCATGACCTTGGCTGCCCGCAGTGCGGTCATGCGTTCTTCCGGGGTGATCTTGATCAGGCTGGCACTGCCGCCACGGTGCAGGTTGGACCGAAACTCACCCGGCTTGGCCTGGCGCTTCATCGCGGCAATCACCTTGTCGCCCACCACGAAGCAGCGGATATCCGCACCGCCGGCTTCCTTGATGTACTCCTGCACCATGATGTTCTGCTTGAGGCCCATGAACGCCTCGATCACCGACTCGGCCGCAGTCGCGGTTTCACACAGCACCACGCCGATGCCCTGGGTACCTTCCAGCACCTTGATCACCAGCGGCGCGCCGTTGACCATCTCGATCAGGTCGGGAATGTCATCCGGGGAGTGCGCAAAGCCGGTGACCGGCAAGCCAATGCCACGGCGCGACAGCAACTGCAGCGAGCGCAGCTTGTCCCGCGAACGGGCGATAGCCACCGATTCATTGAGGGGAGACACCCCCATCATTTCAAACTGGCGCAGTACCGCGCAGCCATAGAACGTCACGGAAGCACCGATACGCGGGATCACCGCATCGAAGCCTTCCAGCGGTTTGCCCCGGTAGTGGATCTGCGGCTTATGACTGGCAATGTTCATATAGGCGCGCAACGTATCGATCACCACCATCTCATGGCCACGTTCGGTGCCGGCCTCGACCAGGCGACGGGTGGAATACAGACGCGGGTTACGCGACAGCACAGCGATCTTCATGCAGCACCTGTGGCAGAGGTAGTAGAGACCGGGAACACCGGCTTGTCTTGAACGTATTTGACGCCGGGACTGACCACCAGTTGGCCGTCAATCAGGGCCTTGGAGCCCAGCAACAGGCGGTAACGCATGGCCTTGCGGCAGGCGAGGGTGAATTCCACCCGCCATACCCGATCGCCCAGGGCCAGGGTGGTGCTGATCACATACCGCACCTGGGCCTGGCCGTTGGAGCTTTTAATGGTTTTCATCGCCACCAGCGGTGCTTCGCAGCGCCGGTGACGCAGTTGCACCACGCTGCCCAGGTGCGCGGTGAAGCGCACCCACTTTGCACCGTCGCGCTCAAATGGCTCGATCTCGGTGGCATGCAGGCTTGAGGTACTGGCGCCGGTGTCGATCTTGGCGCGCAGGCCTGCCACTCCCAAGTCGGGAAGTGCCACCCACTCACGCAGACCCACAACGGTCAAATGGTCAAATGTCTTCAATATGAATAACCGGCAATTAATTCGCCCAGGCGGCGGGTGATACCTCGGCCAGGGCTTTGAATGCAGGCTTGGCGAACCAGTAGCCCTGCATCAGAAATATTCCACAGTCGGCGAGAAAGTCCCGCTCGCCGGCGCTTTCGATGCCCTCGGCGATGACAGTAACGCCCAACTGCTCACAGATTGTGACAATCCCCCGGACGATCACCTGACGGACACGATCACGGTCGACATCGCGGATCAGCGCCATGTCGAGTTTGATCAGGTCAGGTTGGAAATCGGCCAGCAGATTCAGCCCCGAATAGCCCGCCCCGAAATCGTCGATGGCGGTCTTGAAGCCGAATTCGCGGTATTCACGCAGAATATTCGTCAAATGGCGATAGTTATCTACATGCTCGCTTTCCAGGGTCTCGAAAATCAGCCGATCCAACGGAAAATTATGCGCCCGGGCCGCCTCCAGGGTGCTGCGGATGCACAGTTCTGGTCGATAGACCGCATTGGGCATGAAGTTGATTGAAAGGTGCGTCTGCATGTTGAGTGTCGAAGCGGTGGCGATCGCGCGGGTGCGGCATTGCTGGTCGAAACGGTAGCGATTGCTGTCGTTGACCTGATCCAGCACCGTCAACGCGCCCTCACCGTTGACGCCGCGCACCAAGGCTTCATGGGCAAAGACCGACTGGTCACGCAGGTCCACGATAGGCTGATACGCAAAGGCGAACTCAAAGCCCAGCGGCTCACTTTGCTGGCAGCCCGCACAGGCTTGTTTGGGCGAGGTCAGTGAAATGGGAAAGTCGGTCACACGTTAACCTCGCGAAAACAGGATGCTACCTGGCGTATCTTAGGTGAGCTCAAGGGTTTATGCGTTGAAGGGTTTCAACGGTAAAGTTGCGACATTTTTCAGAGCGAGGAATTCAAGTGGCTCAGAAGCAGGAAGAGGAAGAAAAAGTCCGTTTGGACAAGTGGTTGTGGGCGGCGCGTTTCTTCAAGACCCGTGCCTTGGCCAAGGCGGCGATCGAGAGTGGCAAGGTGCACTGGCGTGGCGAGCGTTGCAAGCCCGGCAAGGAGCCGCGCATCGGCGATGAGTTCCAGATCCGTGCCGGGTTTGATGAACGAACCGTCGTGGTCCAGGCGCTTTCAATTGTGCGAAGGGGCGCTCCCGAGGCGCAGGCGTTGTATACCGAGACCGAAGCCAGCATCGCCAAACGCGAAAACGCGGCGGCCATGCGCAAGGCGGGGTCCCTGGGCATGACCACCGACGGCAAGCCAAGCAAGAAACAGCGGCGCGACCTGTTCAAGTTCCGCGGCAGTGGCAATGATGATTAATCGGCAGACCGCAGGAGCCAGGTCGGCTCCTGCTATTTCAACTCAAACGCTGCGAATCACGCTCAAGCGATTAACCAGCGGTACTCGCCGAAACAACTCAAACACCGGGCTCGTCACTCGCACCAGCCCCCGCGAAACCTTCGCTGCAAAGGGCGTGTAGTAACCCCAGCCCAACGCCAACAGCGCCAGCAACACCCCACCGATATAATCGTCCTGCCCCCAATGCGCACCGGCCACCAGCCGCGGCATCATGAACAGCAGCGCCAAGCCCCAGATCACCAGCACCTGCCCGATCCGCTTGGCAAACACGGTCATGAACATGCCCCAGATCAGCAATACCGATGCATGATCCCCCGGGAAGCTCTGGCTGGAGCGGTCCTTCAACTCCCATGTCTTCTCCAGGCCCGGGAAATAGTCGCTCATCTGAATCGCGCCGCTGATCACCATCGACGGGCTATGGTGTTGCCAGCCCATCTGCGCCGCCAGCTTGGAAAACAGCATGCGGATAAACAGCAACAGCAGCAGAATGCCCAGGAAGCCGAAAAACGCCTGGCGCACTTCAATCGCCTTGAACACCCAGTCGCCACGGATCAACAGCGTCAGCAGAATCACCCCGACCACCGCGTCAAACGGCCGCAAACTGGCCACCGCCCACACATGCAGCCACGCGGAGCTGCTTGCCAGCGGGTCATTGAGCAGATGAAACAGCCACTCGTCGAAAACCGTGCAGAGCGCCTGGCCCGCCGGCCAGAGCCAGAAACACAGCAGCCCCACAGCGAGTAAATTACACAGGGCCAATCGACCGAGGTCCCACCTGGCTTGGAACAAACCCGGATTGTTCATAAACTGTTTCCTCTTAGCTTTAAAGCGCTTCGTTTTCCCGCAGAAGGCCGCACCAAAACGGTGCTAAAGCGTGTAATTCTATAAACCTTGTCATCTTTTTGTCATCAATTCAGATACCCAGACCTATGACTGATCTACCGGATACCGACTTCACCCAACGCTTCATCTTCGACGACAGCGACGCCCGCGGCGAACTGGTCGCCCTGGAGCGCAGCTATGCCGAAGTCCTCGCCAAGCACCCCTATCCGGAGCCGGTCGCGCAATTGCTCGGCGAACTGATGGCGGCTGCCTCGCTGCTGGTGGGCACCCTGAAGTTCGATGGCTTGCTGATCCTGCAGGCCCGCTCCGAAGGCCCGATCCCGCTGCTGATGATCGAATGCTCCAGCGAGCGCGAAATCCGTGGGCTGGCCCGCTACGACGCCGACCGCATCGCCGCCGATGCGACCCTGGCTGACCTGATGCCAGACGGCGTGCTGGCCCTGACCGTCGACCCGACGGTAGGCCAGCGTTACCAGGGCATCGTCGACCTCGACGGCGAAACCCTGTCCGACTGCTTCACCAATTATTTCGTGATGTCCCAGCAAGTGGGCACCCGCTTCTGGCTCAACGCCGACGGCAAGCGCGCCCGTGGCCTGCTGCTGCAACAACTGCCGGCCGACCGCATCAAGGACGAAGAAGACCGCGCCGACAGCTGGGCCCACATCACCGCCCTGGCCGGCACCCTGAAAGCCGAAGAGTTGCTGGGCCTGGATAACGAAACCATCCTGCACCGCCTCTACCACGAAGAGGCCGTGCGCCTGTTCGACGTGCAGTCCCTGCGCTTCCACTGCAGCTGCTCCCGCGAGCGCTCGGCAACTGCCCTGGTCAGCCTGGGCCTGGAAGATGCGCAGGACCTGGTGGTGGAACACGGTGGCAACATCGAGATCGACTGCCAGTTCTGCAACCAGCGCTACCTGTTCGACGCTGCCGATATTGCTCAATTATTCGCCGGCGCGGGCGTAGATACCCCTTCAGGCACCCGCCACTAAAACGTTTAAGCACAGGTAAATCACCTGACAAACGCCGGATTTCCGCCGTTCTGACCGGAGGGCCCTACTCTTTTTGGGCTTTTCTGGCATAATCCGGCCCACTTTTTTCGCGGTAGTAGTGCGCAACTTTCTACTACAAAACGTTTGGAGCACTCGGCCACTGGCCGACGGGGAACCTCATGACGCAAGCCAATAACGCCGTATACACCGATCTGAGTGTTGACGATCTGGTCAAAGAAGCCCTGCAGCGCGGTGAAGGCGTGCTTGCCGATACCGGTGCGCTGGTCGTAGAAACCGGTCACCGTACCGGCCGTTCGCCAGTCGACCGCTTCATCGTTGAAGAGCCTTCCACCCAGGCTGCCATTGCCTGGGGCCCGATCAACCGCAAGTTCCCGGCCGACAAGTTCGATGCCCTGTGGGCTCGCGTCGAGGCATTCAACAACGCGCAAGAGCATTTCGTTTCCCACGTTCACGTAGGGGCTGCAGAAGACCACTACCTGGCCGTGAAAATGACCACCCAGACTGCCTGGCAGAACCTGTTCGGTCGTTGCCTGTTCATCAACCCGGCCCAGTACAACCCGGCCGGTCGTGAAGAGTGGCAAGTGCTCAACGTGGCCAACTTCGAATGCGTGCCAGAGCGTGACGGCACCAACTCCGACGGTTGCGTGATCCTCAACTTCGCCCAGAAAAAAGTCCTGATCGCCGGCATGCGTTACGCCGGTGAAATGAAAAAAGCCATGTTCTCGGTGCAGAACTTCCTGCTGCCGGCCTCCGACGTGCTGCCGATGCACTGCGCCGCCAACATCGGCGAAGCCGGCGACGTGACCCTGTTCTTCGGTCTGTCGGGCACCGGTAAAACCACCCTGTCCGCCGACGAAAGCCGCTACCTGATCGGCGACGACGAACACGGCTGGGGCGAAGGTGTGGTGTTCAACATCGAAGGCGGTTGCTATGCCAAGTGCATCGACCTGTCCGAGAAGAACGAGCCGGTGATCTGGAAAGCCATCAAGCACGGCACCGTGCTCGAAAACGTGGTGATCGACGATGCCAAGCACGCCGACTACACCAACGTCAGCCTGACCCAGAACAGCCGCGCCGCCTACCCGCTGGAGCACGTGGCCAAGCGCTCCGAGAAAAACCTCGGTGGCGAGCCAAACGCTGTGATCTTCCTGACCTGCGACCTGACCGGCGTACTGCCGCCCGTGTCGATCCTCAGCGAAGAACAAGCGGCCTACCACTTCCTGTCCGGCTACACCGCTCTGGTGGGCTCGACCGAAATGGGTTCGGGCGGCGGCATCAAGTCGACCTTCTCCACCTGCTTCGGCGCGCCATTCTTCCCACGCCCGGCTGGTGAATACGCAGAACTGCTGATCAAGCGCGTGCGCGGCTTCGGCTCCAAGGTCTACCTGGTCAACACCGGCTGGACCGGCGGCGGCTACGGCGTTGGCAAGCGCTTCAACATCCCGACCACCCGTGGCGTGATTGCAGCGATCCAGAGCGGTGCGTTGATTGGTGCCGAGACCGAGCACCTGGACACCATCAACCTGGACGTGCCATTGGCTGTACCGGGCGTCGAGACTGGCCTGTTGAACCCACGTAACACCTGGGCTGACAAGGCTGCCTACGATGAAGCGGCGAAAGCGCTGGCGGGTCTGTTCATCGAGAACTTCAAGAAGTTTGAAGTGAGCGATGCGATCAAGGCTGCGGGTCCGAAGTTGTAAGATTCGGCCGTTGTGAAAAAGCCGCCCCTAGTGGGCGGCTTTTTTGTGGGCGAAGGATCAGTCGACGAGGTGCAGAACCACGGCTCCCACTAACACCAGCACCACACCGGTCACTTGCACCGCTGACAGCCGCTCCTTGAAAAACACAAACCCCAGAATCGCGGCGATCCCACCGGACAGGGTGCTGATCACCGTCACCACGGAAACCGACCCCGCCATTGCACCCCACGAGAACGCCGAGAACCCACCCAGGTTCATCAGGCTCGCGCTGGTCAGCGTTGCGCAGTTTTTCAGCGGTGGGATTTTCAGGCCGTCTTTGATCTTAAGCACCATCAACACCAGGACGCACAGGCCAACCAAATACCCAAGCCAAAGCATCGTGACCGGGCCAAGCGTCGGCAGGGTGTAGCGGCCCTGCACCCAAAAGCTTGTGCCGTAGAGCAACGCTGCGAGCATCGCGTAGGCGATTGAGCGGCTGGAACTGTTGTGAGGGACGCCATTGTCCTTGTGAATGCTGGACAGGATCACGCCAATTACGCAGAGAGCGATGCAGCCGAGCTGGATCAGGCTGATGTGTTCGCCGCTGGCCCATGACAGCAAAGTAGTCACGACACCGTAGGACGTCACCAGCGGCGCGACAATGGCCGCTTTGCCCAGCGAGAAGGCCTTGGACAGCGCAAGGGCGCCGGAGACGGTCAGCAGGGCTGCTGCGGCTCCCAGGAGCCAGACACTCAAAGGCGCCGCGAGGGATTTGACGAGGAAAGCCGGGAATATGACCAGCAGCAGGGTCATGATCAGGAAGCCCAGCGCCTGGCCGAAGTACACCGCGCGTTTGACGCCGACAGCTCGGGCGTTGAGGCCCACGAGGAAGTCCGTGCCGCCCCAGAGCAGGGCGGCCAGCAGGCCCATTAGTACGTCCATGTAAGGTCCTTGGTTGTAGGTGCGAGCTTGCTCGCGAAGGTCGTTAACGATAATGCGGGCTTTCAGGGGGAACGCGGCGCTCTCAGGTTTTTCGCGAGCAAGCTCGCTCCTACAGGTTTTCCAGGGTTTGCGTGTCCCAGCGTTGGGCCTTGATAGCCAGGTAAAGCATGCCGATGGTCAGCGGGATTTTGTCGCCGCGGCCTTTGGCTCTGTGCTTCAGGAAGACATCGAAGACGGGAGGTTGGAAATAACGATAAGCGTCGTAGTCGTTCAAGTCGACAGCGAAGTCTTGCTCCAGAGCTTCCATCAATTGATTGGCTTCGGTGCCGTCGCAGCCCAGTTCGAGGTTGATGGCGGTTTCAAGGCGCAGCGTCTTATGTTCGGGCAGGCCAATTTCTTCATGCAGCAGTTGCAGGAGCTGCTGCATCGCGATGTCTTCGGGGAAGTTGGGGGCCAGGTTCATGGTGGTTACGCGAGAGTGGGTGGAGGCGACCGACTTTATCGATGGCACCGCGATCCTTCAAACGAAACTGGTCAAATGTGGGAGCCGGGCTTGCCCGCGATGGCGGTGTTTCAGTGGTAAAGGTGTTGTCTGACACTCCGCTATCGCAGGCAAGCCAGCTCCCACATTTGATCGTTCCCACGCTCCGCGTGGGAATGCATCCCGTGACGCTCCGCGTCACCAGTGTTCATGGCTTGGGTCGTGCGCGGATGACGGGACGCGGAGCGTCCCTGGCGGCATTCCCACGCGGAGCGTAGGGAACGATCGGGGCTAGCGCGGGGTGCTGATACACCGCTCGAAAATCGCCTCCAACCCTCGATAATCACACGCCACCGCATCGATGTTCGCCGGTATCCACGCTGCGTTCTTCACCAGCCACCAGTTCACTGAAAACCCGGCATTCACGATGATCTGCTCGAACAGAATCCGCTGCGCCCGGCCATTCCCTTCGCGAAACGGGTGGATCACGTTGAGGTCGCCATAGGCCTCGGCAATTTGCGTCACCAACTCTGCCTGGGTAACCCCGACAAACCAGTTCGCCTGCGCCATGTGCTGGATGATCTTGCTCGCCTCAGGCGGGATACGCTCCGGTGTGCAGAACAGCGTGTCGCCTTTCTGGATGTTGACCGTACGCAGTTCCCCGGCCCATTCGTAAATGTCTGCGAACAGGGTGCGGTGGATGTGTTGCAGGCGTTCCAGGTCGTAGGGCGGGGGATACAGCGGAAGGCTGCCGACAGCGATTTCAGACAGTTCCCGCTCGGCCTGGTGCAGGCGTTCTTCGTCGAACAAATCGAGGCGGTTACGCAGGACGCTGCTACCGGGGTAGCAGTACGGGTCCTGGCCCACGCCATATTTGTCGAGCATCAGCGTGGGGTGTTGCGGTACTTGGCGAGGACGGCTTCGCGGGTCGGCAGGGGTTTGTCGACGTCGGCGGGCTGGGTGTCGAACCCTTCCAGGCGCAGGCTGGCGAGGTAGTTGGAACGACGGATCTTGTCGTAGTGATCCTGCTTTTGCTCAAACGTCAGTTCGGCCATGACAGCGTCCTCTCGGTGCGAAGGTTGATTGTAGCGCAATGAGTTTCGAGATGCGTCCCGCGTAAGGTTGGAACGATTCTTACGGGTGCCTACTCCACTTCCCAGGCTGTGTATCATCCAGACTCTTTTTTCCTTGCGACCTTTCTCGATTCGCTGAATGCGCTGGTCTATGTTTTGGGCTCGTTCAGCGGTCAATGGAGTGACAGCTTATGCACAACACCCTCCAACAGGTCTTTGGTTATCCACAGTTTCGTTTGGGCCAGGAGGCGGTGGTCAGTGCCGTGCTGGCCGGCCGTTCGGCGGCGGCGATTTTTCCCACCGGTTCCGGCAAGTCCCTGTGTTATCAACTTTCCGCCGTGTTGCTGCCGCACCTGACGCTGGTGGTTTCGCCGTTGCTGGCGCTGATGCAGGACCAGTTGGGTTTCCTGCAGCGCCACGGTATCTCGGCGGGCAGCATCGACTCGGCCCAGAGCCGCGATGATGCCAATGACGTCATGGCCCGGGCGCGTTCGGGCGAGCTGAAGATCCTGATGGTTTCCGTGGAGCGCTTGAAGAACGAGCGCTTTCGCAACTTCCTGCAAAGCGTGCCGATCTCGCTGCTGGTGGTGGATGAGGCTCACTGCATTTCCGAATGGGGCCATAACTTTCGCCCGGACTACCTGAAGCTGCCGGATTACCAACGCCAGTTCCGCATCCCCCAGGCGCTGCTGCTGACCGCCACGGCGACGCCCAAGGTGATCGCCGACATGCAGGCCAAGTTCGCCATTGCACCTGACGATGTGATCACCACCGGCTTCTACCGCTCCAACCTCAACCTGCTGGTTGAGCCCGTCAGTGGCCAGGACAAGCGACGACGCCTGGTGACGTGGATGCAGGAGCGAGCCAATCAGCCAAGCATCGTCTACGTCACGCTGCAAAAAACCGCAGAGCAGATTGCCGAGCATTTGAATCGCAATGGAATCCAGGCCGAGGCTTATCACGCGGGCCTGGCTCACGATAAGCGGGAAGCCATTCAGAAGCGATTCATGGGCGGGCAGTCCAACTGCATCGTCGCCACCATTGCCTTCGGCATGGGCATCGACAAAAGCGATATCCGCAACGTGGTGCACTTCGACCTGCCCAAATCCATCGAGAACTACAGCCAGGAAATCGGCCGTGCCGGGCGTGACGGGCAGCCGTCTGAGTGTCTGGTTCTGGCCAACCGCGACAGCCTGAATATCCTGGAAAACTTTGTGTACGGCGATACGCCGGAACAGGAAGGTATTCGCCGAGTCCTGGAGGAAATACAGGCGGTCCGTGCCGATGGACAGTGGGAGTTTATGCTCCGGTCACTGTCGGACCACAGCAACATCCGTGAACTACCGCTGAAGACCTTGCTCGTGCAGCTTGAACTTAAGGGTGTGATCGCGCCACGCTACGCGTTTTATGCCGAATACCGCTTCAAGTATTTGATTGAACCAGAGGCATTGCTGGCGCGTTTTACCGGCGAGCGGCAGCAGTTTGTCGCAGCGATTATCCAGGTCTGCAAACGGGCGAAAACCTGGGCGACGGTGGACTTCGACGCGCTGTATCAACAGCACCAGGCCGAGCGCAGCCGGGTGGTGAAGGCCCTGGATTACTTTCAGGAACAAGGCCTGATCGAGATGGAAAGCCGGCAGATGACCGAGGTTTACGCCCTGCTGAATACCGACTTCGATCCACCGGCGCTGAGCACGGAGTTATACACAGGCTTCAAGCAGCATGAGGTGACGGAGGTGGCGCGAATTCACGCCATGCTGGATCTGTTCGCGACACAGGAGTGCCTGGGTTACCGCCTGGCGCACTATTTCGGCGATGAAAACGCGCCCCGGCAGTGCGGGCACTGCTCGGTGTGCCACGGTAACGTCGCCCACTTGCCGGCGCCGCCGAACTTGCCGCCGCTTGTGGATAAAAACTTTCTCGCGCTGTGCGGTGAATTTATCCACAGCCACCATGAATACAGCGGCGACTTGCCGAGCGCGGAGCGGCTGACACGGTTTTTATGCGGTCTCAGCGTGCCGTTGTTTACCAAGCTGAAGGCACGAGGGATTCCAGGTTTCGCGGTACTGGAGGAGTATCCCTATGCAGAGGTTCGTGAATGGGCGGAGGCAGGGTTGGAGGCACTCTGATTTCCGGCCTGGAGGGTCGCGCTTTCCCTTCCAGTGGCAGACGCCGCCGACAGCCGGACCGTGCCCGCTGGTGAGAAGGTTTGACGCTTCACTTCTTCTGCAAAGGAATTGCCCATGGCTTTTGGTTTTTCTCGTGGTGTTGTCCCCGGCGTCTTGCTGTTCGCCGGGTTGCTGGTCGCACAAGGCACGCTGGCCTCGGTCATCCCGTTGAGCGTGAATGACTGTCGGCAGATGCAGCTTCGCAACACCATCACCGCCGCCAATCCATTGCCCTGCGCACGCCTGGCGCGGGTGACGTTCAGCTATGTGGACTTTGGCGGAGTGCTGCATAACAACGGGCAGCTCGTGGTGCTGGATGCCATCGCACCCCATGTGGAGGAGATCTTCAGGCAGTTGCTGCAACGTCGGTTCCCGGTGCATCAGGCGGTCAGGCTGGAAACCTATCGAGGCAACGACAAGGTCTCGATGGCCCGCAACAATACCAGTGGTTTTAATGGGCGCCAGGTCAGTGGCGCTTCGGGGTGGTCGCTGCACGCCTATGGCGCCGCAATCGACCTTAACCCTCTGCAAAACCCATTCGTTTTGTTCGGGCGTAACCCGCGAGGTGAATTCACCGGCCAGGCCACTGTTGAGCCCAGGGCAAGTACCGCAAATGCCGTTAACCGCCTGGATGCCCGCCCCGGCAAGCCGGCGCGCCCTGGCCGGGCAGAAGAGGTGATTGACCTGTTCGCCGAACACGGCTTTTTGACCTGGGGTGGTTATTGGGATTTTCCGCTGGATTACCAACACTTCCAGATCGGCCGGCGTTCGTTCGTGGAGTATCTGGCGCGGGTCACGCCGCAGCAGGCCAGCGCTGCAGTCGAGACCTATATCACCGCCTATCGCCAGTGCCTGCAGCAATCGGCCGAGACGGATCAAGCGCTCAAGCGTATGGCGTGCGTCCAGCAAACGATTGAGCAAAGCCCAACCTAGGCTTGCGGGTAGTGCTTGAACCCAGTATCAAGAGAGCCTCCTCCTGCCCGGGTTTTACCGATGACCAACGCCATGCCACAACGCGCCGATTACCGCCACTTCCAGCCGATCATCACGCGCTGGCACGACAACGATGTATATGGCCATGTGAATAACGTCACCTACTACAGCTTCTTCGACACCGCGGTGAATACCTACCTGATCGAGCAGGGCGGGTTGGATATTCATGACGGCGAAGTGGTTGGGTTTGTGGTGAGTTCGGCGTGCGACTACTTCGCCTCGATTGCCTTTCCGGACCGCATCGAGATCGGCCTGCGGGTGGGCAAGTTGGGCAACAGTTCGGTGCAGTATGAGTTGGCGGTGTTCAAGGCGGGAGAAGAAGATGCCTGTGCTGCGGGGAGGTTTGTGCATGTGTTTGTGGATCGGGCGTCGAACCAGCCGGTGACGATCCCGGGGATGTTGCGCGAGGCGTTACAGCGATTGGTGATCTGAATACGATCTGCGAAGCAATGAAAATCCAATGTGGGAGCGGCGGTGCGACGATTCGACTTGCTCGCGAAGGCGTTGTATCAGCCAATACATCCGGCGACTGATCCACCGCCTTCGCGAGCAAGCCCGCTCCCACATTAAACCCGCGTTGTTCTTTCGATTCGCGCGTTACCGGTGGTGGCGATAGTGATGCTTGTTTTTGCGATGCCCATAAGCATGGCCGCGCCCGCGATGGTCATCGCGGTCATAACGGCGGTTATCGCGCCCACGGTAACGACGATCATCGTCATCGCTCTTGTTGCCCATGTAGTTGCCCAGTGCGCCACCGGCGCCACCGCCGGCTGCTGCGCCGATCAGGCTGCCGGTGCTGCCGCCGACACTGCGACCCACCACGTTGCCGCCGGCCGCGCCCAATGCGCCGCCAATGGCTGCTTCACCGCGGCTGCGCTTGTCTGCGCCGACCGCACTGCCGCCCGCGCCGCCGAGTGCTGCACCAATCGCCGAGCCGGTGTTACCGCCCAACTGCTGACCTACGACAGAACCTAGAACCCCGCCCAATGCGCCGCCCACACCGGCTTCGGTGGTGCCACCGGCCATGGCTGCGCCACTGACCAGGCCAAGGGACAACAAGAGAATCGAGGAGAACTTCATAGAGGAACCTCAAGAGGATGACGGCGCGATCCTGAGGTTGTATCGAGACGGTGACAATCGAAACCCGACCAGTGGTATGGGTTGTATACAATTCTCTAAGTTACTGTTTTGTATGAGGAACTTAAATGATTTTTGCGAGTCTTTAGTTACTTCGGAACGGCCGCTTTTATGCAAAAGCGGCCTTTTTTGTGCCCGTAAGAAACTCGGGTGCTGTCTGTGGCGAGGGAGCAAGCTCCCTCGCCACAATGAGGTGTCGCTTAGGCCGACTTCGCCATGATCAAGCCGGTCGCACTCGCTGCTTCCAGGCGGATCGCTACAAACTTCGACGTAGGCGTATGGCTGCCATCCCCCGTGCTTTCCAGCGGCACCAGCGGATTCACTTCCGGGTAATAAGCCGCAGCCTGCCCCGCCGGAATATCAAATGCCAGCAAGGTAAAGCCCTTCACCCGACGCTCACGGCCGTCGTCCCAGATCGACACAATGTCAGCCTTCTGCCCCGGCTTGAAGCCCAGGCGGATGATGTCGGCTTCGTTGACGAACAACACATCCCGCTGGCCCTTGACCCCGCGATAGCGGTCGTCCAGGCCATAGATGGTGGTGTTGTACTGATCGTGGGAGCGCATCGACTGCATGATCAGGTCCGGCAATTGCCCGGTGTTGCGGGTGCGTTCGTGCACCAGGTCCTTGGGCAGGATGTTCGGGCGGAAGTTGGCGCGGCCCGACGGGGTGTTCCAACGACGGGCGCCAGCCGAGTTGCCCAGGTAGAAACCGCCCGGGTTTTTCAGGCGCTCGTTGAAGTCCTTGAAGCCCGGAATGGTGTCGGCGATCAGGTCGCGAATACGGTCGTAATCGGCCACCAGCCAGTTCCAGTCCACCGGCTTGCTGCCCAGGGTGGCGGCGGCAATGCCCGCCAGAATCGCAGGCTCGGATTTCATCTGTTTCGACAGCGGCTGCAGTTGGCCGTTGGAGGCGTGGACCATGCTGAATGAGTCTTCAACGGTCACGGCTTGCGGACCTTCGGCCTGGATGTCGATGTCGGTGCGGCCCAGGCATGGCAGGATCAGCGCGTCCTTGCCATGCATCAGGTGGCTGCGGTTGAGCTTGGTGCTGATCTGTACGGTCAGGTCGCAATTGCGCAGTGCTTCAAAGGTGCGTGGGCTGTCCGGCGTGGCTTGGGCGAAGTTGCCGCCCAGGCCGATAAAGACCTTGGAGCGCCCTTCGAGCATGGCGTGAATCGCTTCCACCACGTTGTGACCGTTATCGCGCGGCACCTGGAACTGGAAACGACGCTCCAGGGCATCGAGGAACGCCACCGGCGGGCGTTCGTTGATGCCCATGGTGCGGTCGCCCTGCACGTTACTGTGGCCACGTACCGGGCACAGGCCCGCGCCCGGGCGGCCGATGTTGCCGCGCAGCAGCATCAGGTTGGCGATTTCCTGGATGGTCGGCACCGAGTGGCGATGCTGGGTGATGCCCATCGCCCAGCACATGATCACGTTCTTGCCTTTGGCGTACATGCGCGCCGCTTGCTCGATCTCTACCAGGGTCAGGCCGGACTGCTCGACGATTTCATCCCATGAGGTGTCGTCGATCTTGCCCAGGTAATCCAGCACGTTGGCGGTGTGTTCGTTGAGGAAGTCGTGGTCGAACACGGCCTCCTTGCCTTCGGCCTGGGCCTGGCGTTCCCACAGCAGCAGGAACTTGGCCATGCCCCGCAGGATGGCCATGTCGCCTCCCAGCGCCGGGCGGAAGTAGGCGGTGTTGGTTGGCTTGTCGCCGTTGGTGAGCATTTCCAGCGGGTGTTGCGGGTGCTGGAAGCGTTCCAGGCCACGCTCTTTCAGCGGGTTGATGCACACCACCTGGGCGCCGCGTTTTACCGCTTCGCGCAGTGGCTCCAGCATGCGTGGGTGGTTGGTGCCGGGGTTCTGGCCCCAGACGAAAATCGCGTCCGCATGCTCGAAGTCATCGAAGGTCACGGTGCCTTTGCCCACGCCCACACTTTGCGCCAGGGCGACGCCGCTGGCTTCGTGGCACATGTTCGAGCAATCCGGGAAGTTGTTGGTGCCGTAGGCGCGCACAAACAGTTGATACAGGTAAGCCGCTTCGTTGCTGGCCCGGCCCGAGGTATAGAACTCGGCCATGTCCGGGTTTGGCAGCGCATTGAGGTGCTTGCCGATCAAGTCGAAAGCCGATTCCCAGCTGATGGGTTTGTAACGGTCGGTTTCGGCGTCGTAGCTCATCGGCTCGGTCAGGCGGCCCTGGTACTCCAGCCAGTAGTCGCTCTGCTCCAGCAGCGCGCTGACGCTGTGCTTGGCGAAGAATGCCGCGTCGACCCGGCGCTTGGTGGCTTCCCAGTTGACCGCCTTGGCGCCGTTCTCGCAGAACTTGACCATGCCGCTTTCCGGCGAGTCGCCCCAGGCGCAGCCCGGGCAGTCGAAGCCGCCGTTCTGGTTGGTCTTGAGCATCATGCGGATGTTTTTCAGCGCGTTGTCGCTGGTCAGCCAGGCTTGCGCCACGCTGATCAGTGCGCCCCAACCACCCGCCGGGCCTTTATAGGGCTTGTAGCGCGGGGTGGGTTTGTCGTCGGCTTGATGATGATTACTCACGCTTGATTCTCCATCGCAGGGCTATAGACCCGCGGCGCACTTTTCTGCGGCAGGTGGATGAGATTGAGGTTGTGCCGGCGAGCCCATTGCAGGGCCAGGCCGGTGGGCGACGACAGGCTGACCAGGGTCTGGATGCCCGCACGCAAGACTTTCTGGATCAGTTCGAGGCTGCAGCGACTGGTAACAATCGCCAGGCCGCCGTCGGTCGGAATCTTTTGGCGGATCAGCGCACCGATCAGCTTGTCGAGGGCGTTATGCCGGCCGATGTCTTCACGGCCCAGCAGCAATTCGCCCTGGTTGTTCATGAACACCGCCGCATGCACCGCGCCGCTGTACTGGCCCAGCGGTTGGAACGCGCTGATGCGCTGGCGCAGGCCATCCAGCCATTCGGCAGGCGGCAACGGCGCGCCGGGCAACACCTTGAGGTTGGGCAGCGCCTGCTCCACGGCTTCTACGCCGCACAGCCCACAGCCACTGGTGCCGGCGAGTTGCCGGCGGTGCTGCTTCATATTCCAGAACGCGCGGCTGGAAATCTGCACCTGAGCGTATTGGGTCGAGCCCGAACCGCTGATTTTCAGGTCATAAATGTCGCTAACGTCTTCGATAATGCCGCTACCGATGCTGAATCCGACAATAAAGTCTTCAAGGTCGGTCGGCGTCACCAGCATCACCGCCTGGCTGATGTCGTTATAGGCAATCGCCAACGCAACTTCCTCGGCAAGCGCGGTGCTGGCCGATTCGGTGTGTTCGAGATTACAAAACTGGTAGCTCTGGCTGGCGGCGGGCGCGGGCGTTTCGAGGGCGGGCGCCGCGCAGACTGGGCGCTGGGCGTTCATTGGGCATTACCACCGGGAGTATTCAGCTGTAAGACTAGGCGCGACAAAGGGTCGCGTCTAATCGTCAGTACTGATCTACCGATAGATGCCGTCGATCAAGTCTCGATCAGCGATTTCTGGTACAGCGCAAAACACGCTTCCGCCAAGGCCGAACGGGGTGCACTGCGGCGCATGATCAACCCCAGGCGAGCCAAAGTGTGAGCGTCTTCAATGGGTTGCAGGCGCAGGTGCTCGGTGAGGGCGTCGAGGCCGCCGTCCAGTGGCATCACCGCGCAACACAGGCCGCCGTGCACCGCTTGTAACAATTGATGGACGGCATCGGTCTGCAACAGTGGCTGCGGGTTGAGGCCACGGCTGTGGAAATTGTGGTCGATGGACTGGCGAAAGTGCATGCCGCTGGTGAGCATGCCCAAGGGCAGTTCGATCAGCGCCTCCCAACTCAGGGGCTTGTCGCCGAAGCTGAAGAACCGTTGGTCGTACAGCAGGCCCATGCGGGTTTCGCCCAGGGCCAGGGAGTCGAAACGTTCGGCGTCCAGGCGCTCGAGGTACGACACACCGAGGTCCAGGCGGTTGCTGGCAAGTTGTTCAAGTATTTGCTCGGAGCTTAACGCGGACAACTCAAAGCGCAGGTTGGGGTGTTCCTTGTGCAGCTTCTGCATCAACGCCAGCGGATCGAAGCTCGACAACGGCACCACCCCCAGGCGCAACGTGCCTACCAGGTTGCCGCGACACGCAGCGGCCTCGGCCTGCAAGCCGTCATAGGCCGCCAGCACCGTGCGTGCCCAGGCCAGCACGCGTTCGCCGGGGGCGGTAAAGCCTTCGAAGCGCTGCCCGCGATTGACCAGCGGCAACTGCAGCTCTTCCTCCAGGCTGCGCAGGCGCATCGACAGGGTCGGCTGGGTAATGTGGCAGCGCGCCGCCGCCTGGCCGAAGTGACGGGTTTCGTCGAGGGCGATGAGGAATTTCAGCTGTTTGATGTCCATCTTCGCTCCGGGCTTATTCCAATGCGGTGGGATTCTAGCGTGTTTGGGTCTTTGGTCAGGCTGGAACCCAATTCTGTAGGACTGGTCTAGTCTTTGGCATCTGGAAATTAAATCCCAAGGAGAGCGCACCATGAGTCTTTTAAGCTTTGTTAAGGAAGCAGGCGAGAAGTTGATTGACCTGTTGACACCGGGTAATGCCAACGCGAGCGAGCAGTTAAAAGAGCACGTGGCCAAGGTTGGATTGGGTAACCCCAATGTGCAAACCACCGTCGACGGTGACAAGGTGACCGTGACAGGTGAAGTCGCCAGCCAGGAAGAGAAAGAGAAGATATTGCTGGCGCTGGGCAACATCGCCGGCGTTGCGAGTGTTGATGACCAGATCACCGTTTCCGGTCCTGCTGTCGCGGCGGCCCGCTTTGTCGTGGTGAAAAAGGGCGACACCCTGAGTGCGATTTCGCTGGCGGTGTATGGCAACGCCAACCAGTACAACAAAATCTTCGAAGCCAACAAGCCGCTGCTGTCCCATCCGGACAAAATCTACCCAGGGCAGACGCTGCGTATTCCTGAGTAATCCGCGGACCCAATGTGGGAGCGGGCTTGCTCGCGAATGCGGTGTGTCAGTCAATATATTCAGTGGCTGACACACCGTATTCGCGAGCAAGCCCGCTCCCACATTGGACCTTCAGTGTTGTTACAAACCTACGATCAAGTCCCGGTAATCCCCAACCGCTGCAAACTCCGCCGTGTCCTTGGGCCCCTTCCGGCTGTCCGGTTCCTTCACCGCCAGCAAGTGCCCCACGCCAAAATCCCGGGCGCTGCGCAGGATCGGCAAGGTGTCGTCGATAAACAGGCTGCGGGCCGGGTCGAAGGCGATGTCGGCGTGCAGGGCGTCCCAGAACTGCGGGTTTTCCTTGGCGAAACCATAGTCATGGGAGCTGATCAGTCGCTCGAAATAAGGCGCCAACTCGATGCGTTCCAGCTTCAACGACAGCGAATCCCGATGGGCGTTGGTGATCAGGATCACCCGCTTGCCCGCCTGTTTGATCGCCGCCAGGAAGGTGTCGGCATCCGGGCGCAAGGCAATCAGGTGTGCGGTTTCAAGCTTGAGCTCGCGCACCGGGATCTTGAGTTCGGCGCTCCAGAAATCCAGGCAATACCATTGCAACTGTCCGGCGTTACGCTCGAACAGCGGCTGCAGCTCCATCTCGGCCATGGCCCGGCTCACACCATGCAACTCGGCATAGCGCTGGGGCAGGTGCTCCATCCAGAAATGGTTGTCGAAGTGCAGGTCGAGCAAGGTGCCGTCCATGTCCAGCAGGACGGTGTCGATGGCGTGCCAGGGCAATGGAGGCATAAAGAACACTCATGTAAGAAAAGATATCCGACACAGACAATCGGAAAAGCCACGGTATAGTAACCCGATCACGCCAAGGAGCCGCTCATGCGCCAGAAACCCACCGTCCTCGCCCGCGAAATAGTCGCCAGTAGCCGTTTGTTCCGCGTGGAGGAAGTGCAATTGCGCTTTTCCAATGGCGTGGAGCGGACCTACGAGCGCCTGGTGGGCAGGGGGGCCGGTTATGGCGCGGTGATGATCGTGGCGATGATCGACTCGGACCATGCGTTGCTGATCGAAGAATATTGCGGCGGCACCGACGAGTATGAACTGTCACTGCCCAAGGGCCTGATCGAACCGGGCGAAGACGTGTTGGCGGCAGCCGACCGTGAGCTCAAGGAAGAAGCCGGTTTCGGCGCCCGCCAGTTGGAGCACATCACCGAGCTGTCGCTGTCCCCCGGCTACATGAGCCAGAAAATCCAGGTGGTGCTGGCCACCGAACTGTATGAAGAGCGCCTGGAAGGCGACGAGCCCGAGCCGATGCGCGTCGACCGGGTCAACCTGCGGGAGCTCTCGCAGTTGGCGCAGAACGAGCAGTTCAGCGAGGGCCGCGCGTTGGCCGCGCTGTACCTGGTACGCGACCTGTTGACTCAACGTGGAGCGTTCCAGCCATGAGCGAACTGTTCCTGGGTCACCCGTTTATTGCCCCCGCGATCGAATTGGCCCGCCAGGCTGGCGAGGTCATCCTGCCGTATTGGCGCGCCGATGTTGCCGTCACCACCAAGACCGATGATTCACCGGTCACTGCCGCCGACTTGGCTGCCCATCACTTGATCCTCGCCGGTCTGACTGCCCTGGACCCGAGCATTCCGGTGCTCTCGGAGGAAGACGCCGACATTGACCAGAGCGTGCGCGCCGGTTGGCAGCGCTGGTGGCTGGTGGACCCGCTGGATGGCACCAAGGAATTCATCTCCGGCAGCGAGGAGTTCACCGTCAACATCGCGCTGATCGAAAAAGGTCGCGTGGTGTTCGGTGTGGTGTCGATGCCTACCAGCGGTCGGTGCTACTTCGGGGGGGCCGGGCTGGGTGCCTGGCGTTCCGATGTAGGTGCTGCGCCCAAGCAAATCCAGGTGCGCCAGACCCCGGCGAGCGGTGAAGCATTTACCGTGGTTGCCAGTCGTCGCCATACGAGCCCTGAACAGGATCGCTTGCTCGCTGGCTTGAGTGCCGGATTGGGCGAGTTGAAGCTGGCCAATATCGGCAGTTCTTTGAAGTTTTGCCTGTTGGCTGAGGGCAGCGCCGATTGCTACCCGCGCCTGGCGCCCACCTCGCAGTGGGACACGGCGGCCGCGCAAGGGGTGCTGGAAGGGGCGGGTGGGGAAGTGCTGGAGCTGGATGGGCAGCCTTTCAGTTACCCGGCGCGGGCGTCGTTGTTGAACCCGTTCTTCCTGGCATTGCCGGCTAAAGCGGAGTGGCGTGAGCGGTTGCTGACCCTGGCCCGGTCTTAAGCACAGCGCCGATCAAAAATGTGGGAGCGGGCTTGCTCGCGAAGGC